>QNFC01000209.1 GCA_003645395.1 Gammaproteobacteria bacterium | reverse complement strand
TGAAAACTTATTGCCAGAAGGTACTAAAATTGTCGCACTGGGCCGACGAGACTGGGACCAACAAAAATGGCAATCTGAAGTTCGTGACATGCTGGAAGCAAAAGCGCGGGATGGATTGGATGAGGCAATTTTTAAGCGTTTTTGCGAGCGCATGCATTACCACAAAGGTGATATTAAGCAAGCAGACTGCTATAAAGCATTAGCCAAAACAATTAATGATCAGAGTTTTCCACAAAACAAAGCCATTTACTTATCGGTTAGTCCGTCTGATTTTGGCAGTATCGTCGAGTTATTGAGTGACGAAGGATTGTTAAAGGAAGATACAGGCTGGAGTCGTGTTGTTATTGAAAAACCTTTCGGTTATGACTTGCAAAGCGCGCAATCACTGCAGCGACGAATTGGTAAATATTTAAGAGAAGATCAAATTTATCGAATTGATCACTACTTAGGTAAAGGGACAGTGCAAAATTTATTAGTTTACCGTTTTGCAAACACCATGCTGGAGCCTTTATGGAATCGTAACTATATTGACCATATTCAAATAACCCACTCTGAAGAGCTTGGTATTGGATCTAGAGCGCAATATTATGATACCTCTGGTGCTACGCGTGATATGTTGCAAAGTCATTTACTACAATTAATGACTTTAGTTACCATGGAGCCACCGGCTTCTATGGAAGCTGAGGCTTTACGTGATGAAAAAGTTAAGGTGCTAAAATCCGTTCGACCTATTCCCAAAGCAGCCGTTAATGCTCATGCATTTCGTGCGCAATATTCTGCTGGAAACCAAAATGGTGAAAAGGTAAACGGTTATTTACAGGAAGAAAATGTTCCTGCGGATAGTGTGACTGAAACTTACGCCGCGTTAAAGCTGTATATTGATAACTGGCGCTGGAAAGATGTGCCGATTTATTTACGTACAGGCAAACGTATGGCTCAGGCTCAGTCAACTATTTCAATTTGCTTTAAAGAGCCGCCTTTACAGTTTTTCCGTGATACACAGGTTAAATGTACTAGTCCCAACTGGTTATTACTGGGCATTCAACCTGAAGAATGTATTCGTATGGAGATGACGGTAAAAGAACCAGGTCTTGAAATGAATACACGCTTAACCAGCCTGGATGCAAGTTATCGAAATGAAGATGAGCAGCACACGGATGCCTACGAGGATTTATTGCTTGATGTGATTGAGGGTGACCGGTCTTTATTTTTACGTGCGGACGAGGTCGAATGTGCATGGAAAATTGTGGATCCTATTTTACAAAAATGGTCTGAAGAGCGTGATTATATTGCCACATATCCAGCTGGATCATGGGGCCCTGAAGAATGTAGGCGTCTTTTCGATAAAGAAAAACAACATTGGCGTCACTCATTAACCCCGGAATGTAAATAAATATGCAAACAATTAATCAATGGCATCAATTTAATACGGCTACAGAAGTTGCGGATGAAGTGCTGGAACAAATATTAAAAAGTGCTGAACGGGCAATTTCTGAAAGAGGTTGCTTTAAACTTGTTTTAGCTGGTGGCAGTACACCAGAAAAGATCTATCAACAACTGGTTAATGCTGACACAGATTGGTCAAAGTGGATGATTTATTACGGTGATGAACGTTGCCTACCAGCCGATGATAAGGATAGAAACAGCATAATGGCAAGCAATGCATTGCTTTCTAAAGTCGCGATTCCAGCTGAAAATATTTTCACCATGCCCACAGAATTGGGTGCGGAAGTAGCAGCGGAAAAGTACCGCGAAGCAATTGCTGATGTAAAACAGTTTGATTTGGTGCTGTTAGGCATGGGAGAAGATGGGCATACAGCCAGTTTATTTCCAGGTCATATACATGACCTGGAAGAAACTGTGCATGAAGTCTACAACTCGCCTAAACCACCATCTGATCGAATTTCATTAAGCGCAAAATCGTTAGCTAAAACCTTACAGTGTTTCTTTATAGTGACTGGCAGCTCAAAAGTTGATCCGGTAAAACAATGGAAGCAAGGTGTTGATTTACCTGTTTCCACTATAGCGCCAGAAAATGGTGTTGATATCTATATTGATTCCGCTGCCTTAGGCTAAAAAAACCTTCATATAGATTTTTTTATTTTGTATTTATAGCTGTGCTAATCTGACCATCTTTAATAGCATAGCTATAGGTAGATAGGCCTTAGGCAAGTCGCAACAAATAACCCGCCCACCTTGCTGGTCTTTTTGTCCGTCTTCTGCGTTGTAGAAATAGTTACGTAGCTAGCTATGCGCCTATTTCTACGCCTTGAAGACAAACAAAAATCCTGCGCAATATGGAGGGGTGTTTATTGCGCGTTGCCTTAATAACCCTCACGACTACTGTGATCATTTCTATTACTCATTCTCCCCACTCCTCGAGTCAAAAGTTATCATTTTTATCGCACTGCTCAACCTGATAAATCTCTTGATCTACAATTTTCAAACATGCTCCCACACTATTTATAATATAATGATGGGTTGGTCAATGCGATAAAGAAAACCTTATGAAAAGGTTAATTATAAAAAATAATTACAGCATGGGCATTTCATTATTAGAATAAATTTATAAGGGGAGAAACTTAATGTGTTGGAGTGGTGAAGCATCAGCCGTTTTAGCTGTTGCAGGACTGGGTACTGCAGCTTATGTTGCACATAAAGGCGAATCAAAAGAGCTATGGATTCCATTAACATATTTCGCTTTAATGGAATTATTGCAAGCGGCTACTTATGTTTACATTGATTTATGTGACAACCCAAATAATCAAATACTCACACTTTTTGGTTATCTGCATATTGCTTTTCAACCTTTCTTTGCGAATATGGTTGCAATGTACTTTATTCCAGAAAGTGTGAAGTTAAAAATTAGAACCACCGTTTATAGCATCTGCGCTATAGCTGCAGTGGCTATGTTAGTAAAAATGTACCCCTTCAATTGGGCGGGTTCATGTATCCCAGGTATTGAAGGCTTTTGTGGTACAGAAACTTGTTCAGTTTCTGGAGATTGGCATATTGCTTGGCAACTTCCTTTAAACGGTATTATGTCTGGGCCTGTTGACTGGTTATTTGGTTTTGAATGGGGCTTACATGCATTTACTTATATATTGGCCGCATTTATTATGCCTCTTATCTATGGGTCATGGCGCTTTGTCGGTTTTCACTTTTTAGTTGGTCCTTTTATCTCAGATATTACAACAACTGATCCGAATGAGTTTGCTGCCGTCTGGTGTTTATTTTCTATCGCTTTATGCGTATCAGTGATTAAATCGCCAATCCGGAAACATTTACATGTAAAAACATGGCCGGGCTATCACCGTGTCGTTGGAGATGATCTTTAATTATCAGGTATAAATAAAGGGGGCTTTTAAGCCCCTTTTTTATACCTAATTATTTTCAATAAATTTTTTCCATTTTTGTTTAAAGTTTTCTTTATCTCTAAAATAAGAAAAAATTAAAAATATAAACGGCTAAATTAATAAAATAATAATTTTACTCGCAGTTGCAAACCCCATAACAGCCTCCTGTTAATCAGAAAAATCCATTGATTATAGCATTGCAACATACCCTATTCGACAGTATGCTAAGGAACGTGCGTGAGTGTGCCAAGCAAAGCTAAGGCAATCCAGCTGGCCAATCCAGCACAGGAAAATCCTAACCAACAGCCTGTAACTAAGCTACACCTGTTAGGAGGTAACGAATAGCATGAAGGTGTTGAGCCCCGTAATATTCCATAGTTTTTCTCACCTAAGTAGTAACGAATAATTAATTTAACATTTTGTGGGATGGGTAGATTGAAGCGCAACTGTTTCGCGCGTAATGAACCCCATCGCTTAATGCAGTATTTTGATGGGTTTGCGCTCTCGCTCCTACCCATCCTACATCCCACTGCCATTGAGTTAAGAAATTTAAGATAAATATCTTGGCTCTTAAGCCCTCTCCTGATGGAGAGGGTTGGGTGAGGAGAAATTAAATAAACTCTTTTATTCCTTAACTCAAT
>QNFC01000208.1 GCA_003645395.1 Gammaproteobacteria bacterium | reverse complement strand
GCCGGCCTGAACCTGCAGTATGGCCAAAGCCGCCACTGGCGCGGTCTCGGTACGAAGAATCCGCGGGCCCAGCGATGCAGGTTGGTAGTTGTTCTGGCAAGCGAACTCATACTCCTGGTCGCTGAACCCACCTTCAGGACCCACAAGCAATTCCACCTCGGTCACCTTTCTATTAACGCTAAGCCCCTGGTCCGCCCGCGGATCGAGGATGATTCGTTCTCCATCACGCTCTGCGCTTACCCAATTTTCAAAAGAAGCGATTGGCCTAATCACCGGCAGTCGGGTACGACCACTCTGCTCACAGGCGGCGACGATCAAACTATGCCAGCGCCGCTCTCGCTGATCACTTTTTTGTGAACTAGTTTTCACCTGGGTGCGCTCTGTGGCCAGGGGCACTATTTCAGTGACACCAAGTTCTACCGCTTTGCGTATAGCCCACTCGGTACGTTCGCCCTTGCCCAGCGCCTGCACCAACCGAGTATGCAAGGCTGATTCACGATTCACCGGCAAATGCTCGCCAATCAAAAGCTGAACCTGACGGCGCTGCAGGGCGTGAATACTAGCCGAGTATTCCCCACCCTCACCGTTAAACAAGGTTACCAAATCACCCGTTTTTAACCGTAAAACGGTCACTGCGTGACGAGCAGTCTGCTCCGGAAGCTCAATCAATTCACCAGAAGCCAGTGGCAAATCAACGTAGAGACGGATGTCACGCATAACTTTAAGTAAGGACGTATTCAGTAGACCCTGTTGCAGCTCGCGGCTTTACAACCACGACTTACTAGTCAGGATCGGACAGACCCAGTTCGGTCCACAGGCGCTGGCAGGGCTCCAGCCGGTTCATGCTGTAAAAATGCAGCCCGGGAGCACCCTGCTCTAATAGACGTTGGCAGAGCTGCAGGGTCACTTCATGGCCAAAATCTCGTAGTGCGGCCATGTCATCACCAAAGGCTTCAAGCTTGCGCCGTATCCAGCGTGGAATTTCGGCGCCACATGCATCGGAAAACCGGGCCAGCTGAGTGAAATTCGTAATCGGCATGATGCCGGGCACAACAGGAATTTCTACCCCAAGTTTTTCAATACTATCGATAAAGCCGAAATAAGCATCGGCGTTATAAAAATACTGCGTGATCGCCGCATCGGCACCGGCAGCCACCTTGCGCTTGAAGTTCAGCAGGTCAGCCTCAGCACTTTCGGCCTGTGGATGGAATTCCGGATAAGCCGCCACTTCAATGTGAAATTCATCGCCCCACTGCTCACGCAGAAAAGTTACCAGATCATTGGCAAAGGGAAAGTCGCCGCCACCGTAACCGGTACCCGAGGGCAGGTCACCGCGCAGCGCTACCAGGTTTTTCACCCCCATCTGCCGGTAACCTTCAACGAGATCAGTAATTTCCTGCCGAGTAGAACCGACGCAGGAGAGATGCGGGGCAACGATAACAGCACCTTCATCACTAATTTCGCGAACGGTTTCGATGGTTCCATCACGAGTACTGCCGCCGGCACCAAACGTCACCGAAAAATAGTCCGGCGCTAACTGGGCCAGCTGATTACGCACCGCGCGAACCTTATCGGCCCCTTCGGGGGTTTTGGTCGGAAAGAACTCAAGACTAAAGCGGCGTGGCTGGTCGCGCTGACTCTTCATGATCGATTAGTAGCGGTAATGTTCTGGCTTATAGGGGCCTTCAACCGGTAACGACAGGTAATCGGCCTGTTGCTGGCTCAGCTCAGTGAGCTCAACCCCTAGTTGCTCCAGGTGACTGCGGGCTACTTTTTCGTCGAGGTGTTTGGGCAACACGTAGACTTCATTTTTATAGTTGGCAGAATTTTGCCAAAGCTCAATCTGCGCCAGCACCTGGTTAGTGAACGAGTTGGACATAACAAAACTCGGGTGACCGGTGGCGCAACCCAGGTTAACCAACCGCCCCTCGGCCAGCAAAATAATCCGCTTGCCGTCGGGGAAGATAATGTGATCAACCTGCGGCTTAATGTTCTCCCAGGTGTATTGGCGCAGTGAGGCGATATCTATCTCGGAGTCAAAGTGGCCAATGTTGCAAATGATGGCCTGACTTTTCATCGCTCGCATATGATCATGGGTAATGACATCGATATTGCCGGTGGTGGTGACAAAAATATTGCCCTGACCGGCAGCGGTTTCCATGGACACCACGCGGTAACCTTCCATCGCCGCCTGTAGCGCGCAGATGGGATCAATTTCGGTTATCCAGACGGTCGCACCCAGGCCTCGTAGTGACTGGGCACAGCCTTTGCCTACGTCGCCATATCCGCAGACCACGGCAATTTTGCCAGCGATCATCACATCCGTTGCCCGCTTGATGCCATCAACCAGTGACTCGCGGCAACCGTAAAGGTTATCGAATTTGGATTTGGTCACCGAGTCGTTGACGTTAATCGCCGGCACTTTCAGGCTGCCTTCTTTCATCATCTCGTAAAGGCGATGCACGCCGGTGGTGGTCTCTTCCGACAGGCCACAAACATCATCTAGCAGCTCAGGATATTTCTCGTGCATCATCTTGGTGAGGTCACCGCCATCATCAAGAATAATATTCGGCCGCCAACCGTTAGGACCAACAATGGTCTGCTCGATACACCAATCAAACTCTTCTTCGTTCATGCCTTTCCAGGCAAAAACCGGAATATCTGCAACAGCCATGGCGGCGGCGGCATGATCCTGAGTTGAAAAGATATTGCAGGAAGACCAACGTACTTCAGCACCCAGCGCGGTGAGGGTTTCGATAAGCACAGCAGTTTGAATGGTCATGTGCAGGCAACCCACCACACGGGCGCCTTTAAGCGGCTGCTCGGCACCATATTCGGCTCGCAGCGCCATCAGGCCGGGCATTTCACTTTCGGCAATAGTGGTCTCTTTGCGACCCCACTCTGCCAGACCAATGTCTGCAATACGGTAGTCCGCCTTGTCGTGGTCGATCGGAGCGATAGAACTCATTAATATTTTCTCCAGTAATCCATTTATTCAGTAAGTTTGATGCGATCAGGCAGCGGACGGAATATCGCCATGCAGGCCGGCAGCGTCACGCAGGGCCTCTGCCTTATCGGTATGCTCCCAGGTCAGTTCTTTTGCGGTGCGGCCAAAATGGCCATAGGCGGCGGTTTGGGCATAAATAGGCCGCAGCAGATCCAGCATCAGCACGATGCCTTTGGGCCGCAGGTCAAAATGCTCTTCGATCAATTCGACGATGCGATGGTCGGCAATATTACCTGTACCGAAAGTCTCTACAGATATCGAAGTCGGGTGCGCCACACCAATAGCATATGAAACCTGAATTTCGCAGCGATCTGCAATGCCCGCGGCGACAATATTTTTCGCCACGTAACGGCTAGCATAAGCGGCGGAGCGATCTACCTTTGATGGGTCTTTACCGGAAAACGCTCCCCCACCGTGACGGGCCATGCCACCATAGGTATCAACAATAATTTTGCGGCCAGTAAGGCCACAATCACCCACCGGGCCACCAATTACAAAACGACCAGTGGGATTAATGAGATATTTCGTATCTGCGGTAAGCCAGTGGGCAGGCAACACCGGGGTAATAATTTCCTCGCGCACCGCCTCAACCAGCTCTTCGTGGCTGACCGATTCATCGTGCTGTGTAGACAGTACTACCGCATCAATACCAACCGGCTTACCATCTTCGTAACGGAAAGTGACCTGACTTTTCGCGTCGGGCCTCAGCCAGGTTAACTTGCCACTATGGCGCACCTTTGCTTGCTGCTTCACCAGCAGATGGGCATAGGTAATCGGTGCAGGCATGAACACTTCAGTCTCGTTAGAGGCATAACCAAACATTAGCCCCTGGTCACCTGCACCCTGCTCAAGATCCAGTCCTTCGCCCTCGTTAACACCCTGAGCGATATCATCAGATTGTCGATCAACCGCGGTAAGCACCGCACACGAACGAAAGTCAAAACCCAAATCAGACGAGTTGTAACCGATACGTTCAATGGTATCGCGGGCGATTTGCTGGTAATCAACT
>QNFC01000207.1 GCA_003645395.1 Gammaproteobacteria bacterium | reverse complement strand
GTGGGACGGCAAACGGGATCCTGATGTGGCACCCATTAACCTGGTACAACCCGATGCACAGAAGGCGGTAATACGCCGTACTATGAGCAACTCCTTTGCTTTTGGAGGCAATAATATTTCACTGGTAATGGAATTGGCCAGATGAAGTCATTTTCGATTGCAGAAGTGGTTCCCCACTCCGGCGTTATGTCCCTATTGGATGAAGTGATCGAGTACGATAATGATTCACTTTCCGCCCAGGTTGTCGTTACTGAAGAGAGTCTATTTGCAACGCCCCACGGGGTCCCCAGTTGGGTAGGGTTGGAATATATGGCGCAGGCCATTGGCGCCTATTCTGGCGTAATGGCCTGCCTTGTCGGCAAGGACGTGTCAGTGGGGTTTTTAGTGGGAACTCGTAAATACACCTGTAACCACGCCTTTTTCCCGATAGGAACGACTTTAAGGGTCTCAATTGTCGAAGAGCTTCAGGGCGATAACGGCCTCGGGGTCTTCCAATGTAAAATAAGCGTCATTAATAATGACATCGTTAGCAATATGGACATTGAAGCCAGCGCAAACCTCAGCGTTTTCCAACCCGAAAACCTGGATGAGTTTTTAAAGGCGTGACGAGCAAAAACTAGTGGATAAAACTATTTTTATTACCGGATCAAATCGCGGAATCGGCAAGGCGATCGCTCTGCGTCTGGCCCGAGAAGGCTATGACATAGTCCTTCACTGCCGCTCTGGATTAGACCAGGCTCGTGCGGTTCGGGACGAGATTCAGGCGATGGGTCGTGACGTGCGTATTCTCCAGTTTGATATTGGCGACCGTGCCGTTGTCGAGAAAACACTCCTGGATGACATTGAAGAACACGGCACCTATTACGGTGTAGTCTGCAACGCTGGCGTAACTCGAGACAATTCGTTTCCAGCCATGAGCGGCGAGGATTGGGACTTTGTTGTCCATACGAACCTTGATGGGTTTTACAACGTCATCAACCCACTAACTATGCCGCTGGTACGTCGCCGCAAACCAGGGCGAATAGTGGCACTCTCATCGGTTTCGGGTCTCATGGGCAATCGCGGCCAGGTTAATTACAGCGCGTCTAAGGCGGGCCTGATAGGCGCTTGCAAAGCCCTCGCGCTCGAATTAGCAAAACGCGCTATTACCGTTAACTGTGTCGCACCGGGGCTTATTGAAACCGACATGGTGGCAGAACTCCCTCTGGAAGAAGCCATTAAGCTCATCCCTGCGCGACGTACCGGCAAGCCCGAAGAAGTGGCTGCCGCTGTTAATTTTCTTATGTCAGAGGATGCGGCCTACATTACTCGGCAGGTAATCTCCGTGAATGGTGGAATGTGTTAACCAAACGTGTCGTAGTAACGGGTATGGCCGGCCTGTCGCCCATCGGTCTCGATTGGCCGGCGGTGGCTAATAACCTGCGGGCGTTAAATACCGGCATTCGATATATGGAGGAGTGGGAGTGTTATGAAGGGTTAAACACCCGACTTGGCGGTCCGATACTCGATTTCAAAAAACCATCGCATTACGGCCGCAAAGCGACCCGTAGCATGGGCCCTGGTTCTGTAATGGCGACCCGAGCCACTGAACTGGCCCTCGATGATGCAGGCCTGTTAGACGATGAATCAATCCAGGATGGCCGCATGGGCATTGCTTATGGCTCCTCATCGGGGTCACCCGCTGCCGTGGCTGAGTTTGGCAAAATGCTACTTCACCACACTACAGATGGCCTGAATGCCAACTCTTATATAAAAATGATGGGACATACCGCCCCAGTCAATATTGGTGTCTTTTTTAGCCTGAAAGGGCGAATTTACACGACATCCAGTGCCTGCACTTCCGGCAGTCAGGGAATTGGTTACGGTTACGAAGCAATTCGTTTCGGTCGTCAACAAATGATGGTGACTGGCGGAACCGAAGAACTAAGCGCGACCCAGGCAGCTGTCTTTGACACCCTCTACGCCACTAGCACCCAGAACGATCACCCGGAACTGACCCCACGCCCTTTCGATGCGGAACGTGACGGCCTGGTGATTGGCGAAGGAGCTGGAACGCTCATTCTTGAAGATCTGGAGTCCGCCCAGTTGAGGGGAGCAAAAATACTTGCCGAAATAGTCGGTTTTGGTAGCAACGCTGACGGTGCCCATGTCACTCAGCCACAGTTTGAAACCATGCAACGTGCGATACAACTCGCGCTGGATGATGCTGGCCTTTCGGCAAGTAACATCGGTTACATCAGTGCTCACGGCACAGCCACTGAGCTCGGTGACATTGCTGAGAGTATTGCTACATTTAATGTTTTTGGTAACCGAACACCTGTTAGCGCACTTAAGAGTTTTACCGGGCATACCCTCGGGGCCTGTGGTGCACTGGAGGCCTGGGCAGCTATTCACATGATGAATGAAGGCTGGGCCCACGCCAGCGCTAACCTGAAGAATGTTGACCCCGCCTGTGGCGACCTTGATTACATTCAGTTTGAACCTCGTGCCATCGATACTCGTTATGTAATGAGCAATAATTTCGCCTTTGGCGGCATCAACACTTCGCTTATTTTTAAGCGCTGGGAGGGAACTTAACACCCAGTAACGGTTTTGCTAATCGGCTTTATCGCGGGTGCCCGCTTCATGGCAGATCACACCGATAAAACCCTAAGCCTTCATCTATTTTATTAATCCTGCCGCTATCGATAAGCCCCGATTCGTATTCCCGCTCATTGCCTTCAAAAGATCGGCAAATCACCGACAACGACGTTGCTAACCGAAAAACTCTGAGACTTCTCGTGCTACGACCTGCCCTTTTTCTAATTATCAGCCTGCTATTAACCTTTCTTTCGCGAAAAGCCCTCTCGAACTGGAAGTCACATGGTTTCTATCGATTTTTCGCATTTGAAGGAATTCTGGTTCTTATTTTATTGAACCTGCCTTACTGGACTACTGACCCACATACCCCCGTTCACGTCTTATCATCGGCACTACTCTTCGTTTCCATTTACTTCGTCGTTAATGCATTAATAATGCTAAAAAAACGCGGCGGTAACTCAGCGCGGGAAGACTCCCCTGAAAACTTCGGCTTCGAAAACACCGTTACGATTGTAAAAGAAGGGTTGTACCGACACGTCCGTCACCCGATGTATAGCTCGTTACTATTTTTGGGCTGGGGCGCACTATTTAAAGACGTTACCCCACTCAATCTCTGCCTGGCGGTGACGGTGAGCGCTCTGCTCTTTGTAACCGCGAAAGTTGAAGAGCAGGAAAATAGCCTGTTTTTCGGTGACGACTACACAGACTACAAACAGCAGACCAAAATGTTCATTCCCTGGCTACTTTAGAGGCGCCTCAGCCGACTCCAAATGCCACATTGACCTGGCCGCTACTGACGCACTCTAGTCCGCAGGTCAGGCTAAACCGATAACTCGCTGCGCCGGGCTGGTTGGCAATCAGACTAGCAGCGATAGTGGGCAACTCATCGGTAACCGGAAAACTGTGGCGAGAACAGTAAAGATGCTTAATACCGACCACCCATGCCTCTTTAATCACGCCGCCCGATTCTCCTGTCGCACTATTTATCAATCCGTGACAGGCAAATGCCTGAGCGGCGTACTCCAGGGATGCCCAAACTGGCAGTTCGCCATCACGGGCCAGCGGGTTGTTAGCGACTGGTTTTGCCACGCACCGAATATGCTCTTTATCAACCTGCTCAATGAACTCCAGCAAACAGATGCTGCCGCGGTGGGGTAATTTCTGATAAATCACGGCGGCGTCAATCCTCGGCTGCCGCTCAGGTGTAGCCGTTAAGAGAAAGTTGATCCGGCCTGCCGCGGTAGACAACAGGCCTTTTGCCACGACCTTTTCTGCTACCCGGCATTCGAAGCGATACTCGCCGGCGTCAACTTCCCGGTAATCAACGTTTATCAGCTGATCCGGCTCAATAGGTGCTGGGAAACGAACCTTCTTTACGCCGCAGAATTTCTCCCCTGTTCGTTGCTCAATTTCGCGACTAACCTGGTCGATTAGTAACGCCGCTGGAACAACTGGCCGACCAGGAAAATGCCC
>QNFC01000206.1 GCA_003645395.1 Gammaproteobacteria bacterium | reverse complement strand
GGGCCGGCCAGGTGGTGGAACTCAATCTGGCAGAAACCCTGACAGAACCAGCTATTGCGCCGGCAGAGTTGCCTGTTCATCAGCCAATGAATATAGAAGAGGTTGAGCAGCCCCTGTTACAGGGCATTGCCACCCCCTCTACCTGTAGGAGCGACTTCAGTCGCGACCCATGCGTTCCGTTTACCTCCGCTGTCGCGACTAAAGTCGCTCCTACCGACCCCACCCCACCGAGCGCTGTTTCCAGCAGGCTGCACTAATCCTGCCCATGCTCTGGCTCTGTCTGCGTTTCCCACAACTGCCCCTGGAACTATTTGCTGTCCAGCAAGCGGCAACTGGCCCGTCTGCGGTTGTTGATAACCAGCGCCTGCTGGTCTGCAACCGGGCCGCCATCGATGCCGGTATCGTCCCTGGCATCACCCCGGCCACCGCCCACGCCCTATGCGGCCAGGTCACTATTCTTGAGCGCGACCCACAACGCGAAGCTGCCACCCTGCAACGCATCGCCTACAGCTGTTACGGTTTTACTCCAGCGATTAACACCTGCACACCAGACTGGCTACTGCTAGAGATCGGCAGCAGCCTGAAGCTCTTTGGTGGTCTAAAAGCCCTGTTGATCAAAATAAAACAGCATTTTGCCGACCAGTATTTCAGTTACCGGTTTGGCCTGGCTCCTACGCCTAAAGCCGCGCAGTTATTAACTCAGCTACCCGCTAAAGAGAAACCCAGCCTGATTGGTAGTTTTGAGTCCCTCACTGGCCAACTGCAACAACCAGCTCTGTTTGCTGACCTGCTAAACACCCTGCCACTCACCCAACTGCAGTGTGAAACCAAATTACAGAGGCAGTTCCAGGCCAGTGGTTTTACAACACTGGGCAATTTATTGCCCCTGCCCCGTGCCGCCCTGGGTCGACGCTTTGGCAAAAATTTTCTGATCTACCTGCAGCAGGTCAGCGGCGAGCTGGCCGATCCGCAACCGAGCCTCATCCTGCCACCGGAATTTGACGACACTCTGGCACTGAATGACGCCATCATCTCGGCGGAGATGCTAATTTTCCCGATGAAGCGGATGCTGATCGCCCTCTGTGGCTACCTGCAGGGACGACAACTGCATTGCCAGCAGATCACCTGGCACCTGCGCCTGACTAACAATAGCCACCAAAAAATAGAGCTAGCCCTGTCGCGACCTCAAAACCAGCTCGACCATTTTTTGGCCCTCACCCGTTTGCGACTGGAAAACCTGCGGTTTGCCGCACCGGTCGATACCCTGCGCCTGCAGGTGACCCGGCTGCACCTGGCGATCCCGCAGGAAGAGGACCTGTTCGGCAACAGGCCTGATTCAGCCCTGGGATCAAAGCGGGCAAACAGTGACCTGCTCGACCGCCTCACCACCCGCCTGGGCAGCGGCGCAGTCAACACCCTGGCACTGGCCGATAGCCACATACCCGAACAGGCCTGGCAGCCGACCACCGATGGTTCAATTACTAATAGTTCAATTACCAATAGCTCAATTAAAGAAAACTCACTCCCCCCTACCCCGCCCCGACCACTCTGGTTATTGCCAGAACCCAGCGCCACGGATATCCGCCCTTCGCAGATGCAGCTGCTAACCGGCCCGGAACGTATCGAGGGTAACTGGTGGCAGCAGTCGATCTGTCGCGATTATTACGTTGCCCGCCACCGTGACGGCATGCGCTACTGGGTTTATCAGGACCGCATCACCCAGAACTGGTTTATTCACGGGGCGTTCGGGTGATGGTTTATTCCGATGATTAAGGCCTTTAACCAATCGGTTTATGCCGAACTCCACGCGCTGAGTAATTTCACCTTCCTGCACGGCGCTTCACGACCTGAAGAGCTAGTGGAACAGGCCGCCGAGCTCGGTTATCAGGCAATCACCATTGCCGACGAGTGCTCACTGGCCGGGGTGGTTAAAGCCCACGTAGCGGCCAAATACCATTCCATCAAACTGATCATTGGCAGCAGCTTCCGGCTGCAGGAAGGCGTTCATTTGCTGTTAATTGCGCCGAACCGGATCGCCTATGGAGAGCTTTCCAGCCTGATCACCCTGGCCCGGCGGCGCAGCCCCAAGGGTAAATATCAACTTGGGCTGAGCGATCTTAAACTTACCGGCGGCAATTGCCTGGCGATTTGGTTACCCGGTCACACCCACGACCAAACCAATAAACAAACCAATATACAGACCACTCAAATTGAACACGGCCAGCAACTCAAAGCCCGATTCCCAAACCGGCTCTGGCTCGGCTATGGCAACCACCTGGCCGCAGACCAGCAGCAGCGCTACCTGAACAGCTACACCCTGGCGCGGAATCTCGACCTGGCCATGGTCGCCTGCGGCGACGTGCACATGCACAACCGCCAACGCAAACCACTGCAGGACACCCTCACCGCCATTCGGCTTAATACGAATATTCAGCAACTCGGCACCCGCCTGCAAAGTAATAGCGAGCGCTACCTGCGACCACTGCAGCGGTTGCAGCAGCTTTACCCGGCCGATTTGCTCGCGCAAACCCTGGAGATTAGCCGCCGCTGTAACTTCAGCCTCGATGAGCTGCGCTACGAATACCCCAAAGAGGTGGTACCCCCCCGACAAAAGCCGCACAAATACCTGCGCAGTCTCACCCTCAGCGGTGCCAACCAGCGCTGGCCCCAGGGCGTGCCGGAGAAGGTGCATGAGCAGATAGAAAAAGAGCTCGGCCTGATCCGCGAAATGGAGTACGAGTATTACTTTCTCACTGTCTACGACATCGTCCAGTTCGCCCGGGGCCGGGGCATTCTCTGCCAGGGTCGCGGCTCGGCGGCCAACTCGGTGGTCTGCTACTGCCTGTTTATTACCGAGGTCTCGCCCACCAAGGTTTCGCTGCTGTTTGAGCGGTTCATCTCCAGAGAGCGCGACGAGGCCCCCGATATTGACGTCGATTTTGAACACGAACGTCGCGAGGAGGTGATTCAGTACATTTACAAAAAATACAGTCGCGAGCGAGCTGCGCTGGCTGCCACCGTGATCACTTACCGCACCCGCAGCGCGGTACGCGACGTCGGCAAGGCCCTGGGGTTGTCGCCTTTACTGGTTGATCAGCTAGCCAAGTCGCTCGCCTGGTGGGACCGCCAGGGCGACCTGCACAAGCGTTTTGCCGAATTTAACCTGCCCAACCACGAGCAGCTGGCCCAGCAATTTATGCAGCTGGTGCAACAAATAAAAGGCTTTCCCCGCCACCTCTCCCAGCATGTCGGCGGATTCATCATTACCGAAGGCCCTATCAGTCAGCTGGTGCCGGTGGAAAACGCCAGCATGGCCGACCGCACCGTGATCCAGTGGGATAAAGAGGATATTGAGGCGCTGGGGCTGTTAAAGGTAGATGTGCTCGGCCTGGGCATGCTCAGCGCCATCCGCAAATCCCTACAGATGATTCGCCAGTACCAGCCTGAAATTGACTGCCTGCAGGCGATTCCCGCAGAAGACCCCGCCACCTACGACATGCTCTGCCAGGGCGACAGCGTGGGGGTATTTCAGGTCGAATCGCGGGCGCAAATATCTATGCTGCCAAGGCTGCGACCACGCTGTTATTACGACCTGGTGATCGAGGTCGCCATCGTCCGCCCCGGGCCGATTCAGGGCAAAATGGTGCATCCCTATTTAAAACGCCGCGACAACCCCAGCAGTGTCACCTACCCCAGCGCCGCCATTAAAGAGGTGCTCAAAAGCACCCTCGGCATACCTATTTTTCAGGAACAGGTAATTAAACTGGCCATGGTCGCCGCCGGTTTTAGCGGTGGCGAGGCCGACCAGCTGCGCCGGGCCATGGCCAGCTGGGGCAAAAACGGCACCCTGATGAAGTTCCAGACCAAACTGGTCAACGGCATGCGTGAACGCGGCTACAGCGAGGAGTTCGCCCTGCGGCTATTCGAGCAGATAAAAGGCTTTGGCAGTTATGGCTTTCCCGAATCCCACTCCGCCAGCTTTGCGCTGTTGGTATACGTCTCCGCCTGGCTTAAACGCCACCACCCGGCGGCTTTTTATTGCGGCCTGCTTAACAGC
>QNFC01000205.1 GCA_003645395.1 Gammaproteobacteria bacterium | reverse complement strand
TCTGGCAGGTACCAGTACCCAAAATCAACCTGTCGTCGTCGCTGCTCGCCAGCAATGCACCAGTGCGCCACCTCATGCAGGGCACTGGCAAAAAAACCGTGGGCGAATTCTAGTCGGTGAAAAGCGCCAGGGTCGGTAGTCGGCCGGTAGAGGGGTTCATGCTGACCACACACCAACTGACAACGGTACTCCTCGCTAAACAGCTCGTTAAACAAGCGGATGAGATCATCCGCACGATGAGCAACTGCCACGCAAGCTCGCTCGCGACTTAACCGTCGGCCATCAGGGTGCGCAGCTCGATCAGCGCCGCATTGGCTCGGCTCATATAAGAAGTCATCGTCAACGAATAGTTAGCGACCACGCCGAAGCCATCACCATTGAGAACCATCGGACTAGTCACTGGCTGCAGGCTACCTTCCAGGGCCAGAATAATCTGCTGCAGGCTGGCCCGGGCGTTCTTCTTTTCCAGCACGCTGGAAAAATCGATCTCGATAGCTTTCAGAAAGTGCAGTAACGCCCAGGAGGTGCCGCGGGCCTCGTAAAAGACATCATCAATCTGCATCCAGGGTGTTGCCACCGTTTCCATTAACGGCACTTGCGTGGATTGGCGCGCCCCCGCGTCACCCGCCAGGTCAGTATTAAATCGCTGCTCACCAACACTGGCAGCCAGTTGCGAAGCAACGCCGCCAAGGCGCTTTTGCACCAGCGCTAACCAGGCCCGCAAGTTATCCGCACGAGCATAAAACTGGACATCCAATTGGCTCTTCTGAACAAGCTCACGCTCAAACTCACGCAGCGCATCAATACCCTTTTGATATTCCGCCTCACTGGACGGAAACATCCAGGAATCATGCGGAATGCTCAACAGCGGATCAGCCTCGGCTAGCAGTGGATTTTCAAGTGACTGTGTTTGCGAACGTGAAAAATCGTTACGCAGTGAGCGGGCCAGGTCTCGTACCTGGGTGAGCACACCAAACTCCCAGGCGGGCATATCGTCGAGAAAGATAAACGGTGGCAATACGTCGTTACTGATGTAACCACCCCGTTTATCAAGCAAGGTCTCGGTAACCTTTACCAGGGTGAGTACCGTCGCGCTGCCGACAACGCTATCGGTAGCCGAAACCAATTGGGCAGGTTCAAATGGCGCCGGCTCTTTAGATACATAAAAGATCAGGATAAGTCCACCCAGCAGTACTATGACTAATGCTGAGAGTCCTAAACGCCCTGTCAGAATCCCTTTCATTCCGTTGTTCTCCATTGATCAATAAATGAGGTTGATTAATCTGGCACCACTATAATCTGGCACCACTATTTGATGCGTATTAACAGTAATCTGCTATAGCAAAGACCCATTGTCGGCGGACAAATTCATCTCCAGTAATGACTCCCCAGGGTCTTAACTGCAATAGCAGTTAAGACCTCCGCCGGAAAGAACCCCGAATCGACACCAGGCTCCACATTATTAAAGGTTATACCCGGTCTCTTCGTGCTGGGTCAGATCAAGACCCTGCACCTCTGACTCTTCATCCACTCGTTGGGTCACCAACATATCCACCAGCTTAAGTAGCAGAAAGCTGCCCACCCCAGACCAGATAATGGTTGCGACAACCGCAATCAGCTGAACCTTAAGCTGCCCCGCGATGGTCATGCCATCCGCCAGCCCCAGGCCACCGTAGGCAGTGGCAACGAACAGGCCGGCAAGCAGTGTGCCGACGATACCACCGACACCGTGAACAGAAAACACATCGAGTGCATCATCGACATGAATAACATTCTTCATGTACATGGTTATCCAGTAGCAGAGCACCCCTGCGGTCAATCCAATCGCCATAGCCGCCGCTACGCCCACGTAGCCCGATGCCGGCGTAATACTACCCAGGCCCGCCACCATACCGGTGACCGCTCCCAGCGCACTCGCCCGGCCATGACGTAACCATTCAATAACAATCCAGGTCAATGCACCGGTGGCTGCACTCACATGCGTCACCAAAATAGCCATGCCGGCATCACCGTTGGCCGCCAGCGCGCTACCACCGTTAAACCCAAACCAGCCAATCCAGAGCATGCCTGCACCGGTGACCGTCATGGTCAAATTGTGCGGTGGCATCGGTCGCTCGGGGAAGCCCTTGCGCCGGCCAATCATCAATGCCGCCACCAGCGCCGACACGCCAGCCGTAATATGCACCACCGTCCCACCGGCAAAGTCGAGTACGCCTAAATCGGCCAGCCAGCCGCCGCCCCAAACCCAGTGGCAGACAGGAAAATAAACCAGCATCAGCCAACCGGCGGAAAACAGCAATACTGCGGAAAACCTCATTCGTTCGGCAAAAGCGCCAATAATCAACGCCGGCGTAATGACCGCAAAAGTCATCTGGAACATCACGAAAACCGATTCAGGAATTGCACCCGATAGCGAATCGCGGGTGACGTTACGCAAAAAGAAATTACTGCTGCCGCCGATCCAGCGGTTAAATTCACCGCCGTCAGAAAATGCCAGGCTGTAACCGACCACCACCCACAACAGACTGGCCACACAGGCAATCGCAAAACACTGCATTAATACCGACAGCACATTACGAACCCGCACCAGACCACCGTAAAAAAGGGCCAGACCCGGCAGGGTCATAAACAGCACTAACGCGGTTGAGGTCATGATCCAGGCGGTGTCACCGCTATCAGCAGCTTCTGACGCATTTGCACTCAGTGGTGCAACCAGGCAAAACGCTAACAACCATAAACGGCTAGTTACCGAAGTGAAAAAACTCATGTCACCCCCTTAGAGTAATCCACCGGCAGGTAAAATACCGCCGGCAGAAATAGTATTATTTTATAATTAACCCACCCTGCCAGGCCTAAGCGCAAAAAAGGGGCGGGAAAAGAATCACAAAGCTTCAGTTCCCGTTTCGCCAGTGCGAATGCGAACTACCTGCTCAAGCGAACTAACAAAAATTTTGCCATCGCCTATTTTCCCGCTGTCAGCAGCATTTCTAATCGCATCGACCACATCGTCAACGCGATCCTCAGCCACCCCTACCTCTATTTTTATTTTTGGCAGAAAATCAACCACGTATTCGGCACCCCGATAAATCTCGGTATGACCCCGCTGACGGCCAAAGCCTTTTACTTCAGTCACGGTCATGCCGTGGATACCAATATTGTTGAGCCCCTCGCGAACCTCATCGAGTTTGAACGGTTTGATTACAGCCGATACCAGTTTCATTTCATCCCCTGTTGCTTCGTTGCAGTGTATAGAAGACAGTCTCTACGACAGTTTTATATCTCGACTATTATTAACAAACTCGACGATTTAATCATCCCCGGCCTGACTGGCCGGGTTGAGGGAGTTTATCCGCACCTGCTTCGACTAACCCAACGCATAACCGCACAGCGGTAACTGATAGAATTCACCCTAACCCAATCTATTACATAAAGTACAAATTCGCAAAATGAAACTGATTAACCTGATTGCAATCCCACTACTCACACTGTTTGATTTTGTCTGTCGCATCCTGCCCTCGCAGCGCGCTATCAACAGGGTCGGCCGAGCGCTGGGCGGCGTCAATTTTAGGTTACAGGGTAGGCGCAAAGCCATTGCGCTAAATAATCTTGCACTGATTTTTGGTGATAAGTGGTCTGCGGAGAAAAGAAAACAGATCGCTCGCGCCAGCTTCGACAGTGTTGGCGTCCTCTATTTCGAGGGACTTTGGGAACCGGAAAAACATGGCGTTGAATTTAATGAGTGGGCCCGTTGCGAAGGGCTTGAACACCTGGAGGCCGCCCACCAACAGGGTAAGGGTGTGGTACTCGCCTGTCCCCACCTCGGCAACTGGATGGTATTGTGCAGAGCCATAGCCAGACACGGCTATCGGTTTGATGGTCTGATGCGGGCCCCCGACATTCCGGCAATACGTGGATATGTTGACCGGAAAACCACCGAACTGGGCTTTAGACCCACGCCCACCCCATTGCCTAAAGGCGGCTTCGCTAAAATAATTGATCAGTTGGGCGATGATGGTACGGTCTTCATGATGGTCGCCGACAGGCGCGCCAACGATTATCT
>QNFC01000204.1 GCA_003645395.1 Gammaproteobacteria bacterium | reverse complement strand
TTCGCTGATTGCTCAGCCTGCTAGTTCGTGACCAAATTCATCTAACACTTACTTGAATATCGTGGAGCCAATCATGATTCGGACCATCACAAAAATTCTGAGCTCAGTCGTTCTGTCAATGACCCTGATCGCACAACCGGCCATGGCCAGCTCTCCCAGTAATCAGGAACCTTCCGCCGTTGAAATGGGTGCCGACCTGCTTGTCGCCCGACCTGTACAGCTGGCCTCAACCATTGTTGGAGCAGCCGTCTTTCTGGTCTCGATACCCTTCACCATCCTTGGCGGAAACGTCGGTCAGGCGGGTAAAAAATTAGTCGCCGAACCCGCTAAGGCCACTTTTGTCCGCTGCCTGGGTTGCCTGAAATAATACGGATCAAACGCTATCCGGGCGGCCAGGTTAGTGGCCGTCCGGCAAGCAGATGCAGGTGAATGTGAAAAACAGTTTGCCCCGCATCACCATTGCAGTTCATCACTAAACGATAGCCCGATTCCGCGTAGTCTTCTCTGGCCACCACATGTTGGGCCGCTAACACCATTTCGCCGACTAATCCCGCATCGTCCACCGCCAGATCATTCAGTGTCGAAATATGTTTGCGCGGAATCACCAACACATGCAATGGCGCCTGCGGATTAATATCCCGAAAGACCAGCACTGATTTAGTTTCATAAACCAGGTCGGGAACAATGTCACCGGCTGCAATTTTGCAAAACAGACAATCATCCATTGGCAGAAACCTTCATTGATCACTTTTCCTCAGGGCCGGCCTAAACCAAACAAGTTCTAAGACACATCGGAAAAACCTTGTGATGGCCGCTTAGTCCACGCCACCATCGCGCTCCACTCCCTCACTCATCATCTTTTCCCACTGCCGGTACTGACCGTGATAAAGGGTTTCATGAGTTGCATCCGGGCCACTGCTGTAAGGACTAATACCCAGCTCATCGGCCATCTCGTCACCGCCGTCGATGAGATCAGCCATGCCACGATCATAGCCCTGCTGCCACTTAACCTCACGGCCTTCATAGCCGCGCTGACACTGTTCAAATTCCATTAAATCGTCGGGGGTAGCGAGGCCGGTCGCATTAAAGAAATCCTCATATTGGCGCAGGCGGCGTTCGCGCATACTCGGAGTCTCATCACGCGGCGCAATACAATAAATTTTCACCTCGGTACGGTTGTACGAAATCGGCCGAAAAACTCGAATCTGCGATGACGCCTGCTCCATCAACTGCACATTGGGGTAAACCAGCAAGTTACGCTGCCGCTTGAGCATCCATTCGGCATGAGCTCCGCCCACCCGCGCTTCCACTTCGTCTTTCACCTCCCACAACGGCCGATTTTCCGGCTTGGGGAAATCGATCCAGATCACCGCATGACCATTATGCAGATCATAGTGGCCGCTGCTGAACCCTTTCATCATCTTGTCGTCGTAAGCCACCTTCACGTTGTCTTTGCCACCGGCAGCTTCTAACTTCGCCCGCCGCGCAATCACGCCAACATAATTGGCGTGAATAGTAGTGAAGTGGTAACCGTCAATACCGTTCTCAGCCTGCATCTTCCAGTTACCTTCATAGATATAGGTTGAGCTACCCTTAACCACCTCCATACCCTCGGCGCTCATTGCCGAAATCATTTCGATGAAAGTTTTGGATTCAGCAAGATAATCCTCTAGTAACGGAACATCCGCACTTAAACTACCGAAGACGAAGCCTTTATAGACCTCCAGCTTCGCGATTTTAGTCAGGTCGTGGCTAGCCTTAAGAAAGGGGTCAGGGTATCCGCCACTGTCCAGGTCTTTCACATCGACATTAGTGCCGGATGAATCGAAGGTCCAGCCATGGTACGAACAGACATGGAATTTTTTGTTGCCCTTCTGCACTCGGCACAGGGTAGCGCCGCGATGGGCGCAGGCATTGATCATGCAATTGATCTCACCCTGTTCATTCCGGGTTACCACCACGGGCTGACGGCCTATGTGGGTGGTGAAAAAGTCATTCGGCTGAGCGACCTGGCTTTCATGGCACAGATAAACCCAGCCACTTTCAAAGATGTGCTTCATTTCAAGATCAAACAGCTCTTCATCATTAAAAAGCTTACGACTGACCTGAAAAAGGCCCTCTTCAGGCCGGTCAATCAACAAACTGCTCAGGTCATTCGGATTCATCTCGGTGCTCCATCTACAATTTTTTTTGGGGCGCACACCTTACTGCCGTGCCCGCACATTGTCGATTATTTTAGAGTTCGAACCAGACTGGCTTATTAGTTATTCACCCGAGACTAAATCGAATACTCCCTGGCTAAAAAGGCTGCGCTATCTGATTAGCTTTGCAGAGCAGCGTCAATCCTCGTCAACATGCCGGCCGCCGGCCTCAGTGACGTGCCTTGGTTCGGCATCCTGGGTGACATGCCTGGGTTCGACACCCTGAGTAACATGCCTGTTCTCATCTTCGTATTCGTTGATCCGGTGATGATCAGGTTCCTGAGGCTGACCGCGATCAGCAGCTTCTGTTACCGATCTAGCTGTGGCAGCCGAGGAGGGTGAGTCAACAGGCGTAACCGGGGAGACATGCACGACATTAGGGTCAATATCAACCTGCCTGGCCCCTGGACTGGCCTGATCACTAAACTCCGCCACGCCCTGTTGATCATCACTCTCATAAACATCTGCCGCACCGGCAATGCAGCTAGTGGTAGCAATGGCTACCAAAGTCATTATTTGATTACTGAATTTCATATCTACTCCTTATTCATCTGCGCAATAATTGCAGCTCATTAAATCTCATTTGCTCATTTTGTTGCTGCTTCGGTTCATTATGCCCTCGCGCATTTGCAGAAAAGTTATGCCGTCCTGGCAGCCGGCTAGATCGGCTAAAAACAACCTGTTGAAGGGTAACAAAAGAGATTTAGCGAATCTGGTGGATAGAATATTAGTCGCTGCGGTCATTTTCGAGGAATCGCTTTATGCATGAAGACCCGGCACTGTTTGCGATATTTATTCTCGCTTACAGTTCGATTGCCGCTGTTGTAGAACGTTCCTGGGTCAGCGGCCCGATTTTGTTCACCTGTTTCGGGTTGCTGATCGGTCCGTTCGGTCTCGACATGTTCTCCTGGGAAACAGACCGCGAAACCATCCTTAGACTGGCCGAGATGACGCTCGCACTGGTTCTGTTTACCGATGCGGCTGACGCGAACACCGGCGTGCTGAAAAAGACCTGGAAATTACCAGCGCGGCTGCTACTGATAGGCCTGCCGCTGACCATTCTGCTTGGTTTTGGGGTCGGCGTACTACTCTTGGGTGGGTTGTCATTATTTGCGGTCGCGCTGCTGGCAATCATCCTCGCTCCCACCGATGCTGCACTAGGTAAGGCCGTAATCACCAACCCGTCGGTTCCTGACCAGATCCGCCAGAGCCTGAACCTGGAAAGCGGCCTGAACGATGGGATATGTGTACCAATCCTGCTTGTGTTTCTGGCGCTGGCGCTGGATCAGGTGGTCGATATGGAACCGGCAAGGTTTGTAGTAGAGCTCCTGTTAAAAACATTCGGCATCGGGATTGTCTTTGGGCTGGGACTGTCGCTCATCGCTGTACAGCTATTGAGAATAGCCCTGAAACGACAGTGGCTTACGCCGACCTGATTGCACTGACTGTAGTCTGTACAGTGACACTCAGCATTATTGCCCACGGCATCACCGCAAACCCGCTGGTGGATGCATTAGCGACATCTACAAGCCATTCTGCAGTAAAAACTGCAGTAAAAACAACGACAAATAAATAGTTATCCATGAAACCTGATCTGCTAGAACAACACGCGCCCCAACAGTTACCGACAAAGCGCGCCCACAAAATCGGATTTTTTTGAAAGCTACAAACTGTCAACTCCAGGGAGGAGCTGCTACCCAGCTTTTAGCCACGAACCATTTACTACCGAACTCAGTCCGACACTGATCATATTCAAATTGGAGCGGGTGAAGGGAATCGAACCCTCACTATCAGCTTGGGAAGCTGAAGTTCTACCATTGAACTACACCCGCATCGCGTCATTGATTGCATTCTAATCAGTTTTT
>QNFC01000203.1 GCA_003645395.1 Gammaproteobacteria bacterium | reverse complement strand
ATTTGTACATTCAGGCCGGGCCGGGCGTTGAGTTCCAGCATCAACGGTCCGAGGTCACGATCCATGACAATATCGACGCCGAGATAACCCAGGCCGACAGTATCGGCGCAGGTGATGGCCATTCTTAATATGGCGTCCCAGTGCGGAATCTTCAGACCGGCCGTACTGGTATGGGTGTCTGGATGGAGCGTGCAGTAACGGTTGAGCAGTACGCCGCCACGGCTCTCTCCGCTGGCCAGGTCGATACCCACTCCTAGTGCGCCCTGGTGCAGGTTGGCTTTGCCGTCCGATGCACGGGTGGGCAGGCGGACCATGGCTGCCACGGGTATGCCGAGAAAGACGATAAGGCGTATATCCGGTACGCCCTGAAAAATAATGTCTTTGAAAATGGGGGCAAACTTTACCCGGTATTCAATAATCGCTTTGTCAGCGACACCGCCCAGGCTGTACATGCCGCTGAGGATGTTGGATACGTGGTGCTCCAGTTCACTTAGGCTAACCAGCTCTCCGCTGGGTTTGCGGAAGTGGTCACCGAATTGGCCGGCGATGATCAAAATGCCGTTGCCGCCGCTGCCCTTGGCAGGTTTGATGACGAAATCTTCATGCTGCTTTAGAAGGGCTGGCAGGTTGTGAGTCTGGCGCTGGTATTGAATGACCGAATAAAGCTCGGGCACCGGAATGCCGGCGTCCAGTGCGCGCTGCTTGGTAATGAGTTTGTCGTCTACCAATGGATAGAGGTGGCGCGGGTTATGGCGCATGATCAGGTCGGCATTGCGCCGGTTAATCCCGATCAGGCCACGTTTTTTCAGGCTGGCCGGGCTGGCAAAAAACTTGAACATCATTGATCAGAAGCGAGCGCGCGGAAGCGCCATAATTCAGTGAGCCGATATCCGGTGTAGCGGCCCATCCATAAACTCAGGCCGAGCAGTACTAGCAGCATTTCCGGGAAGACAAACATCAAATAGGTGAGGTCCTCGTTACTCATCAGCAGGTAGCCAACGCTGGCGACCAGCAGGCTGCCCAACCCCTGGTAGAGCGCTTCGCGGGCACCGTGTTCTTCCCAGGTGATCGACATACGTTCGATGGTCATTGCCAGAATCACCATCGGGAAGAGAGCCACTGAGAGAACCCTTTCCAGCCCAAGCAGGTTACTGACCAGGCTTATCACCAGCATGAGAATCAGCACGATGATCAGGATAGAGGTGAGCCGTGGCACGAGGAGTAGCATCAGCCTTTCGAGGTAGAAGCGGATAAACAGACCGATCATCACGATGACAGAAAACGATAACAGCCCCCAGAGCAACTGGGTTTCACGAAATGCCAGTGCGATCAGGATAGGCATAAACGTACCGAAAGTGCTCACCCCGATAAAGGTGCGAAAGCAGACCACCACCAGCGCACCGATCGGCAGCATTAGTAATAGCCGATAGACGTTCTGGTTAGGCACTGGCAATGCAATGGGTGACATCGCCAACAGAGCAGAATCAAGCTGCTTTGCTCCAAGCCGGGTGACCTCGATCAGGTCGCGGTAGCTACTGGTGATTGAAAAGGTAATTTCGGCGTCTTCCCCGCCGGTGAGTTCAATCAGCGGCTCATTACCGGTTTTCCAGGCAAGGAAATTATCCGGTATTCCCTCCGCTCCGCTACGGGGGTTAAAGGTCAACCAGGCTTCTCCGTTGTGAACTTGCAACAGCTGTTGCAGGGCAACGTCGTTGGATGCTTCTCCTAGTGGTATCCCCCAGAGAATACGAGCGGGAATGCGAACACCTTTAAGGATGTCAATAATCTGCATAGTCCACGCCGTGTCGTCGCGGGCATTGTTGCGTATTAGTGCGATATTTTCATTGGGGTGTTCTGCGTTAAGTTGCTGTAGCAACTCTCGGGTGTAGGTAGAGACGTCGGCTGACTCGTTGCGTACGTCGTCCATAATTGCTCGGATCGCTGACGCGTAAGGCTCTTCGAAATCGGGTGGATAAGGGAAGCTGGGTTTTTGCTGCCAATCGACGAATCGGGTAGAGGGGGCAACAAATAGCCGATAGTAGAGCACCAAATCGCCCCGGGCACGGCGGATGGCCCATTGGGCCGTGCGGGACTCTCGTTCTGCTTGCAGGGTGAGGCCAAACTTGCTGGAAATAAAGTCCTCGTCAAGTATCGAAAACCCCGGCGTTATCTTCGGTACTTTGAGATCAACGATGGCGGGACCGCGCTGACCCTTAAAGGTGATCTGCGCCTGCACGGTCCAGGTTTTGGTCTGTTGGCCAGGACTGGTTGGCAGGCCTAAAACGAAGGCCTTGTAGCTAAAAATCGCCAGGCCGATGCCAATGAGAATTGAGCCCCAGAGAAGGACTGATAAATTTTTTACGAAGAACAATAGTTTTCCCCCGATTGCCTGCGGAAAGTTTAGGGGCATTTTCCCTGGGTGGTAAAAGTCCGGCTTGCATCGACCATCGCCGTGCCGCCCAGGAAACGGCGGCCGAGTAACATCGGATAATGGAATTGACTACGGTCTGTAAGAGAGAAATCGGCTTGATGAAGCTGCCCATTGAAGCAAAATTCCAGGGTGACGATGGGCCGGTTGTCGTGATTTCCGTCATGATTTTTAATCAATACATTCCGCTTGATGGGGTTTTCCATGATCAACTTGTGCAGTCGGTGCCGGATATCTTCCAGCGGAAGGGTATAGCTCACCCATCGCTCGCCATCGCGCGTGAACTCGGTGATGTCGATGGCGTGAATGGACGAGGTTTTCGCTCCTGTATCGAGTTTAGCCCGGATCTGAAAATCATGTCCGGGAAAGGTAACTCGTTCCAGCCAGCCTGCAATGACAGTGCCTGACAAGGGTTTTTCATCGGCGGCCAGTGAGCTCCAACTGATTAGTGCTAGGGAGCAGATGGCTACTAACTGTCGAGCTGAGTTCATAGGCTGGTTTCTTGGTAGAAAGTGGGTCTGCAGTGCAGTGACGAATTAGTGTAGACAGTAATGAGGGGTAAAAACGCTGCCAGGCAAATTTACCTTTCTCCATAGTAAAGCATTGAAACATGAGTCGCTTCGGCAAAAAACAGCCAACGCTCGGTGAGCAGGCCAGCGGTTACCGACAGTGCGGCCAGCAGCGTTAGTGAGGTAGCCAACCAGCCGGAGCTAACTAATACACCGGCGCTAAGGGTCGTGGGCAGCAAAAATGCCAGTATTACTGCGGTGCGGCGCAGTTTTGCTGCGTGGCGGCGCGCGATTTTGAACCCCATCTCTTTCTGTACGAAATTAGGTTCTGTGTGGGGAGGTTCCAGCAGGGAGACATCGCCAAGGTGTCCGAGTCCTGTCGCCGTACCGATGGTGTGCGGGCTGGGTACCTTGTCGATTAAAGTCCAGTAGCTATATTTCAGCGCCCAGGCAATGGGTAACAGCAGCATGCTCAGCAGTACCAGCAGGTTGCTGTCGATTCCCAACAACTGTGTCAGTGCTGCCAGCCAGACTGCCCCGCCAGCTAAACCAAGTAACAGGTAGTTAATCAGCGTTAGTGGGTGATGCCACTGGGGGATAGTCTTGAGGCTGGCGTAGATCATTCCGGTGCAGCCGATGGTTAACCCAGCGCAGAGTGTTGCAGCGACGCCGATCAGCTGCCAGTTACCGTCGGTAGTGCCAATAAAAAACCAACCGCCAGCAAATAGTAATATTAACGGGTAGCTGACCACGGCAGCCACGCCTTCCCGTGATAACCAGGAGCTGCGCCATTGCGAGAGCGCCCTCCAGGCCCGCTCAGGGTGACCTAAATGGAAAGTCGAGGCGAGTAACCCCGTAGTGACCAGCGTCAAGCCGACCCCAAAGCCAGTAATGGCCAGGTTGTCGCTGATAGGCAGCAAGTCGTTGATTTTGAGAAGAATTAACAGTATCAACAGGCCGTAGCCCGTGCCTGAAGCGGTAGTGAACAGAATAACGGATAGCGCAGGATGCATGGCAGATTAGTCAGCTAGATGTGGGAGTGCGTCTGTTACCGGGAAAATAGCCGGTCAACCCATCTCAGGAAGCGACTGTCGATGGTTTCCTGTTTATCGATAACCAGGGGACGGTAGCTGTTGCT
>QNFC01000202.1 GCA_003645395.1 Gammaproteobacteria bacterium | reverse complement strand
ATGGGGCTGAACAAGCACGACCAGGTCATCCGCCGCCGTCTGGGGCAGAAGCTGGAATTTCTCGCCAGGGATCTGGTGGCGTTGATACCGCCCACTGTAGAAGAGCTGCAGACTTATTTCGAAGAGCACCAGGATCGTTACCAGCAACCGGTGTTGTACACCTTTACCCAGGTTTTTTTCGACCCCGATAAACGCGGCGATACGACGCTGGATGATGCCGAAAAAATTAAGGCGACATTGATTGAAAAGGGTGACGCTATTGAAGACCCCGGCGCCCTGGGGGACGGCTTTATGTTGCAGAACTATTACCCGCAAAAGGATCAGGTTGAAATACAGAAACTGTTCGGCAGCGGCTTTACTGAATCCCTGCTTGCCCTGTCGGCAGGTGAATGGCACGGGCCAATACTGTCCGGTTACGGTGTGCATCTCGTCTATATAAAGAATGTCGACGAGCCGCCGCCGCCTCTGTTTGCCGATGTGCGCGAGCGGGTGGTGCAGGAATGGACAGCTGACAAGGGCGAAGAGCTCAATGAAAAGTTTTACGCTAATCTGCGGGAGCAGTACACCGTTGTTATCGAAGAGCCTGTAGAAGAGGAAGAGGTCGTTCTGCAGGAGTCGGTGGAGTGATCCGGTCGCTGACCAAAGTCTGCTTTTTCGTTTTAGTTGGTTTTTTTCAGGTGATAGCACCTGCGAGTGCAGATGAAATCCGTCCCGCACTGCTGGATATTAAAGAACAAAGCACCGGCCTGTTTGCGGTTACCTGGAAGGTGCCTACCCGTGGTGACAAGGCAGAAAACATCACCCCCTATTTACCGAAAAGTCTCGAACTGGTGGGGACCCCCACGGTGCAGGATGTGCCTGGCGCCAAAGTCGAACACGCGACCTACAAAAATAACAGTGAGTCACTAACCGGGCAGAAAGTTGTCATCGACGGCCTGACTGCGGTGCAGACCGACGTGCTATTACTGATCCAGTTGCAGGATGGCTCGCAGCATTCGGCGATCTTACGGCCCAGCTCACCCGAGTTCACCATACCGCTGGAGGCATCGAAATTTCAGGTTGCGGCGGACTACTGGCGCATGGGTACGATTCATATTCTGGAAGGCGCGGATCACCTGTTGTTTGTACTGGCGCTGCTGCTGATTGTGGTCGGCGTTGGACAATTGCTGAAAGCCGTTACCGCATTTACTGTCGCACACAGCATTACGCTGGTGCTGGCAACATTGGGTTTCGTACATGTACCGGCGGCGCCGACGGAAGCGATTATCGCGCTGAGTATCCTTTTTCTGGCGACCGAGATCGTGCACAAGCACAACGGTCAATTCAGCCTCACTGAACGCTACCCCTGGGTAATCGCCTTTGTCTTTGGCCTGTTCCACGGTCTCGGTTTTGCCGGCGCCCTGTCCAAGATTGGCGTGCCGCAGCACGAAGTACCGCTGGCACTGTTGATGTTCAATGTTGGCGTGGAGACAGGACAACTGCTGTTCATCGCCGTGATGCTGGGTCTGTTTGCGATATTGAAGTGGCTGCCTTTCACTGCGCCACAGGGCAGCTGGCGGGTATTGCCCTACGCTATTGGTAGCGTAGCAGCCTTCTGGACGATCGAGCGGGTGGTTTCGTTTCTGCCCTTTTCGACCGTTTAACGCCAACAGCAATTTTTTAACGAGATTGATAAGTAGAGGTGAGGAAATGGGATATTTATTCTGTGCCTGAATTCAATTGAGGCCAATTTTGGTGAAAATTATTCACTAACCTACTCCGGCAGATGTGCCGGAAATATGTAAGGAGTAAAACCATGAAGTTGATCAGACGGATGATTGCCCTCGCGGCAATTTTCACTTCGGTTTTTGTCTCGGCTCAGGCCCTGGCGCAGACCTCGAATGTTAATGATGTTGTGACCACGGGGGATCTTGTCGAGCTGTGCAGCGTGAGCGCGGATGATCCGCTATACGAGGCTGCCATGGGTTTCTGCCTGGGCTATATCGATGCGGCGCTGGATTACCACACTGCACTCACAGCCGGTCCAGAATTCAATGCTATCGCCTGTCCGCCGTCAACCCTGGCGCGGGAACAGGTGGTGGTGGCGGTGGTGAAGTGGTCGGCGAACAATTCGCAACATCTGCAGGGCGAGGCCCCGGTGCAGGGTGTGATGCGGGCAATTGTCGAAGAATGGCCCTGCTCGTAAGAAACGTTTTATAAGGAGTCGAAGATGAATACACGTAAAAAGATAATGGTTTTGTGCCTGGCAGTCGGCCTTGGGGGCTGTGCGAATATGAGTGATACCGAGCGGCGTACGGGAACAGGCGCTGCGATTGGTGCTGTTGGTGGTGCGTTGATCTCGAGCCTTACCGGGGGCAAGGCGGGTGTAGGTGCGCTCATTGGTGCCGCAGCCGGTGCTGGCAGTGGTTATCTGTATGACCGTCATGAGAAGGCACAGGGCAACTAACAGATAAAGGTCACCGTGAGGTAATGGCCAGGCAAGACTGATTTACTTTCAGTCTTGCCATTACATTGGTTTGCTAGCCACGAGGGGTAATGGAGCAACATGAGGCATACGTTTGCCCGGCTTATAAAGATCATTTTGCTGGCGGTGTTTCTCGGTGTGGCATTATTGCTGGCGTGGGCCTTCGAGTCGCGCAGTATGCCGGCGCTAAAAACCTGGCACACGGCTGTTTTAGCGGGTGAATTTACGGCCAGTGACGCAACATCGCAGACCACGCTACAGGATTACCTCGATCGGGAAGCAGATCTGTTTGACGAGCTCAATAAAAAGGTTTACCAGGGTGTCCCGCAGACCGATGAGCTGATCTACAGCCGTTATCGCCGGGGTGGATCGCAGGATCCGGCATCACTGGAGCAGAACTGGAATCGGACCTTCGAGCTGGTCCCGCAACAGATAAAAGGCGGAGTCCTGCTGCTGCACGGTCTGACCGATTCGCCCTACAGCCTGCGTCGCATTGGCGAGATTTTTCATGCCAGGGGTTTTTACGTTCTCGGGCTGCGCCTGCCGGGGCACGGCACCATTCCGGGTGCTCTGACCCGTGTGCGCTGGCAGGACTGGGTAGCAGCGAGCCAGTTGGGTGCGCGTCACGTACGCAAGCAGATTGGTGCGCAACAACCGTTTGTTATTGCCGGTTACTCTAACGGCGGCGGTCTGGCGGTTAAGTATGCCCTCGATGCATTGGTTGACCCGAACCTGCCGGTTCCGGATCGACTATTGTTATTTTCACCGGAGATCGGTATCGCACCGGTTGCCGATATTGCCGACTCACACAAGCTGCTCAGCTTTCTGCCCTACTTCAAACAATTCAAGTGGCTGTCGATAGAGCCTGAGTATGACCCTTTTAAATACAACTCCTTTCCCAAAAACGCGGCGCAGGAGGCCTGGGCGGTGACCGCAGAACTGCACCGGCAGATTAAGGAGGCACACGATGACAGGCGATTCCAGGACTTTCCAGATGTGCTGACTTTTCTGTCCTGGAGCGACGCCACGGTAAAGACCTCGGCGACCGTGCAGAGGCTTTACGACAAGCTGGAGAACGAGGGCAGTGAGCTGGTTATCTTCGACGTCAACCGCGGCGATCAGTTAAGCCCCTTTATTCCAGCATTGAACGCATCCCCGCTGCTACGGCTTGCGGCCAGCACCGATCTGCCTTACCGGTTGACGGTCATTACTAATATCGCCAGCGACTCGCAACAGGTCGAGGAGAAAATCAGGGCCTCTCGCTCAGGCCTGATCGAATCCAGACCCTTGCCGATGGCGTGGCCGCGCAGTTTCTATTCGCTGGCTCATGTGGCCATTCCCTTTGCGCCCGACGACCCGGTTTATGGAACCGGTGATAGCCAGTCGGGCCCCTACCATGGCTTGCCGCTCGGCGCCCTGCAACCGCGCGGTGAAACGCACCTGCTAACCGTTCCCCTGGGTCAGCTTATGCGTCTACGCCACAATCCGTTTTTCGCCTATATGGAGCAGCGTATTGTTGAGGATATCGACAAAGCGCCGTAGCGCGGAGTCCAGTATGATCGAGCTTGGTGCGCGGAGAGTTTGTCATGGTTGGTAAGTATCCCGGACAATTACGGAT
>QNFC01000201.1 GCA_003645395.1 Gammaproteobacteria bacterium | reverse complement strand
CCTACGCCTACCGGGGACCACCCGCCTCGTGCTTCGCACTTCCATGGCGGGCAGCGACGGAGTTAACCAGCTGAAGCATCGCAAAGAATATTTTGATTGTTACAACTGCCCCTCTATCCACTGCACCAACTGCGGCAAACTCATCGCGCCGGCCTGACTGGCAACCTGCTTACCTGCCTTAAAAATAGCCAGAGTGGGGATACTCCTGATGGCAAACCGCTGAGCCAACATCTGATTCTGTTCGGTGTCGACTTTCGCCAGCACGGCTCTCGGTTCTATCTGCATAGCGGCCTGTTCATAGGCCGGGGCCATCATTTTGCACGGGCCACACCAGGGTGCCCAGAAATCAACCACTAGCGGCAAATCACTACCTTTGAGGTGCTTATCAAAATTTGCATCGGTCAATGGGACAGGTTTGCCGGTGAACAAGGGTCGTTTGCATTTGCCGCACACCGGATGTTCAGCCAACCGCTGATTGGGTACACGGTTCAGCCCGTGGCAATGCGGGCATACGGCAATGGAGTTTTCCATGATTATTCACTCTGGACGTTTATGGGTTAGCGATGGCTAAATGTTACAACCGATTTAAAGGGAGGGAAGAGCCCTTTGTTCGAAAGCGCGAACCGCTCTACATTTGCTCGGTTGCTTTCACTTTCAATAGGGGCCAACAAGGCGTGCCGGGCACCCTGAACTGCCATGATCACCCGGTACTTTGCGCGAGGGTCCTGGATAGGCTTTTAATCAAACTATTACCCATTACGTGGCAGATTCGGGATACTGGCTGGGGCAATATTCGGATCAGGGGAGAGGAGGTTTCATGTCCATCAATCGTCGTAGTTTTCTAAAACAGGAACGCAAAGTTCGGCGCGTCAATTACCGGTTGATCCATATGCACGGTACGCACGGCCAGGCGTAGGCCATCGGATGTGACACGCAGAGTGTCTTCACGCCGACCTGATAGCAACGACGGGGTTGGCTGATTGGCGCGCACCCTTGTTCCCGCATTTCTGTTTGAATGGATATCGATTGTAGTCAGGCCGTATTGGTGCCGGTTGTTTTATGCGAGAGTAACTGAAATTCACTGTCGACCGGAGACACCTGTTGAGTAATAAAACCCACCAACAACTTAATATCGAACGCTTTGATCAGCTGGCGGCCAACTGGGATGAGAGCCCTGTGCGAGCTGGTATTGCCCGTGGGGTGATTGATTCGCTCTCACAGCAAATCGCCCTGCGGGATGATATGGATGTACTGGATTATGGCTGTGGCACCGGGCTGGTGGCCTTTTCTATCGCGCCAAAATTAAACCGGCTGGTGGCGGTGGATAGCTCGGATGGCATGCTTGCGGTGGTACGGGAGAAGGCTCAGGAGCTTGGGGTGAATAATGTCACCGCGCTTAAGCTTGATCTGAGTGGGGATGCGACCCTCGAGCAGCGCTTTGACCTGATCTACACCAGTATGACGATGCACCACATTGTTGACACGGCTGGCATATTGGCGCGATTTTTTGAGCTGCTTAAACCGGGTGGTCAACTGGCGATTATTGACCTGGACAGTGAGGACGGTAGTTTTCACGGTGATATGCCGGGCATTGCCCACCAGGGTTTTGATCGGGCGGCACTGACTCAACTGGCTGAGGCTGCCGGCTTTAGTGATATTCATCTGGATACTGCCCATGTGGTGCAGCGCGATACTGCGGATGGCAAACGAGACTTTCCGCTATTCATAATGATTGCGGTGCGAAACTAGGTTTCTTGCAAGGGGGAGGGAGAGAATGCGTTTTATTCAGCTAATAGCACTGTTTATGGGGACTATCTGGTTAAATTCAGCATGGTCGTTAACGGTTTCTGGTCTGGTGACAGACGTGGATCAAAAACCACTCTCGGGGGTGATGGTCACTCTGCACAACCCGGAAAGTGGGGCCAATAAAGAGGCCGCGACTATTACCGTGTTCACCGATGCAGCGGGTCGCTACCAGATGCAGACCGTCGATTGGGTGTTTGCGGACGATGTGCAGCTGGTGACAAAGAAGATTGGTTACGGATTGGCTACTTCCAGTCGTTCGCAGCAGGGCACATCCGAGGTCCAACAGAATTTCGTCCTTAAACCGGCCGACAACATTGCTGGCCAGGTACCGGCAGCGGCCTGGTTAAGTCAATTTCCATTAACCGATCGCGGTGCGCGGTTTATTCCGGGCCAGTGCGCCGGTTGTCACCAGTTTCCGAGTGATCAGGTTAAGGCGTTCGCCGCGCCCCTGGCCAAACTCACTGAGACCGAACGCAAACAGGAATGGCTCACGGTCACCAATGACGAGAGCGAGCGAGTGCTGGAGAAGGTCTGGCGGGGGTCGATTCAATATATGCGTTCGATGGCATTTCATTTTTCTGCGGACACGCCAGTACGCTGGGGGCTGGACCCCAACGGCGAGCAGTTCCGGGCATTGCTGACCGCCGAGTACAGTCTGTTTAGTGATCATGAAGAAGATATTGCCGCCACGGCACTGACAAAATTTATGCAGCTTGATTTCACCACCATGCCCCGCGATGCCTATCCGGCCGCAGACAATCCGCTAGTGCCGGATGCTGGCCTGACCATCAAGGAATACGACCTACGCAGTGACGGCTGGACCCGCGAGGTGGCACTGACCGCCGAATCGGATTACGTTTGGTTGGTTGAAGACAATACCGACCGTATCGGTCGGCTCGATCCTAAAACCGGCCGGGTGAAGTGGATCTCGGTGCCGACTAGCGGCGACCAGGCCCAGGGTCCGCACACTATCAATGTTGATCGCGAGGGCTACCTCTGGATTACTCTGGAGGAAAGTTACGCCCTGGCCCGGTTTAACCCCAAAACAGAAGAGTGGAAGATTTATCCCGGATTCGGCGAATTTTCTATCGCCCACGACACCTGCCTCGATGACGAGCGCTACGTGGTCACCGATGTTCAGGGCCATCTCTGGTTAACCCTGATCGGCCAGAACAAAATGGCCGAGCTTGATCCCGACAGCGGCGAAATCTGGTTTTATGACATGCCGCATCAGGAGGGAGAGACTTCCTTCCATGCTGCACTCTATGGTTGCGTGATGAGTTCGGAGCTGGAGAAAGTCTGGTTCACCCAACTCAACGGCATCATCGGTTCGATTGATGTGCAGGGTAAGCAGATCGAGACCGCCTCGGCGTTTGAGGTTGGTCAGATTCCCCACCGTTTTGCGATCGATGACCAGGACGTAATTTGGGTGGCGCTGTCTGGTGACGGTGAGTTGCTGGCCTATGACACTATCGGTAACAAGCTGGTGGGCCGCTATCGTCTACCCGATGCCAACTCATCGCCCTATAGCACCACCTGGGATTCAGTGCGCAAAGTGGTCTGGATTTCCGGTTCTAACGCTGATGTGATCTATCGGTTTGACCCGGCCAACCAGCAGTTCCACTCCATCCCGATGCCGCGTAAGCGCACCTTTTTGCGGATGATCGACATCGATCGTAAAACCGGCGACCTCTGGAGTACTTATGCCCATTTGCCGGTGGGGGCGGGGCCGAACTTTGCGGTGCAAGTACAGTTTAGCGATGGGGTTTATCCGCAGTCGGGCGGCGCGGCCCAATGAGTATTCTTCGTTTTACCGGCTATTTAGCGGCCATTTTGTTAGGCACCCAACCTGCGATGGCCGATGAGAAGTGGTGGCCCTCCCCATGGGGAGCTGACGATGAGGCCGGCAACACTAACTACATGACCCCCGCTAAAACCCTGGCCGCCACGGCGCTAATCAAACAGGGAGTGGTGGTCAAACTGGGCCACGATTACCACGCAGAGATGCCGATACCGGTGGGCCGGGTGTTTGCACTGCGTATTCCGGGTGCGCCGACCAGCAAACCGCTGGGCAGTAACCGGGTGATTTATAATGACGAATTTCTTACCGCCGAGATCGGCCAGGTCGGCACGCAAATGGACGGTTTTGGCCACATGGGCCTGACCCTGGGGGATGAGGCCGACCGTACTAAAATGACCTTTTATAACGGTGTTACCGCGCAGCAGATGATGACTCCGCGTGGATTAATCAAAAACGGCGTGGAGAAACTCAAGCCGATAT
>QNFC01000200.1 GCA_003645395.1 Gammaproteobacteria bacterium | reverse complement strand
GCTCCTGCTCCGCAGCTGCCTGGGCCTTGGGCTTATCAATCAACGGTGTGGTGCCGCCGGGCAGGCCCACTAGTTGATCAGCCAGATCGTCCCAGCCGTAGGCGGCAAACACCGCTCGATCCAAATCGTCGTGCAGTTCTAGTAACAACGACACCAGCCCCTGCTGGTTAATCAGCTGTTCTTTTTTGGACAACACCTCGCCGCTGCGCAGTTTCTCCAGCACGTTGTAGATGCCGGTGAGGGTTAACTCCGGGTGGGCGGCCAGTTGGCTTTTGCGTAGCTGGTCGAGACGCTCGGCCAACTCTCTGAGAGTCGCCGGCTGAGGCGGTGTAAGTTCCGGGAATGGAAAGGTCTCGAAACAGCGGGTTTTGGCATAAACCGAGTCGTTCCCAACGCCTAGCCAACTACCCGCCCTAAACGACCAGGCCACATGCAACCGACTACACAAAACAGCCAACAAGGCGGCGTCGGTTACGGCGATATTGATCAATTTGTTATCGGGCAAAATCGACGCATCGAGGAACTGAAATATCCGGTGTTTGGTGGTCTCAACGGTTGCGATATAACGGGGAAGGCCTAACAACATTTTCCGAAGATCAGTTCGCAAACGCCGGTGTAACCACCAGCGTTCTCTTAACCGAGCGTCGCGGTTTTGTTCACGCTCCGGTTTAACCCTCTCCATCAACCATTGGTATATCCCAGGGTATTGATCCAACACCTCAGTTTCATCCATACCAAATAGGTCGATAACCATTAAGTCACGGGAAACTTGAGTTAAATCACGGCCATTTCTATATTGTCGAATGACACTTTCTATCCCCTCTAACTCTCCCAAGCCAAGCGTCAAAGCTTGCTTATTCGTTATCGCAAAGCCCGAGTTTCCCAACTCAAACCCTCGCTGGCTTAAATTGGAGCACGCCTTCAAGGATTGTGTCCCGGCCACATTGGCGCCAATGGTCAGATCCGCAAACAATTTGCCGTGAAGTCGATTCAGCTCCACCGCGCGGGCATCGTCGCCATCGCGATTTTCAGCGGTAACTTGCTGCAACCAGCCTGGTCGATCACCGCTGCCACCCACCGTCATGGCAATGCGCACCGCCGCTCCATCGCTGCTATCAACCCAGGGGTGGTCGGCAATGGCAAACAGCAGCGACAAGGGCTTTTTCGGGTCATTCAAATGCGGCTCTAACACCCGGCGGTTGAAGGTCTGGCGCAGGCTGTTGGTGGTGATAAAGCCAAACCGGCGGGCATCGCCCCGGCGCACGGCCTCCGCCGCGCGGTGCCACCAGTGCATAACAAAATCGGCGGATTCGGGCACTTTGCCTTTGTAGACTTTTCGCACCGCATCGACGTAACCATCGCCGAGGGCGCGGCGCATGGTAGAGGCACCAATAAACGGCGGGTTGCCAACAATATAGTCCGCCGCTGGCCAGGGCGCGGCGCGGGGGTTTTGGTATTGATAAACGGCGCTGCGCTGCTGATCATCGGGCACCAGCTCGCCGGTGACCGGGCTGGTTTTATAGCTAATGCCGTCCCAGATGGTGACCGCTTCGCCCTGGTCATCAAGCAGAGGTTGGCGCTGGTCGTAGTCAATCAGCGCATCGCGGTTTTCGATGTTGTGAAAATCCCGCAGAATCGGGTCGGGTATGTCGAGCTTGCCGTGGATGCGGTAGTGCCACTGCAGGTAGCCGATCCAGAGCACGATTTCGGCGATGGCGGCGGCGCGGGGGTTTAGTTCCAGACCTAAAAACTGATGGGGATCGACGGTTAAACCGGCGGCCTCAAAGGTGGCCTGGCCTTCACTGAGGTCGGCAATCAGGTTGAGCACTTCGCCTTCGAGCCGTTTCATATGCTCCAGGGCGACGTAGAGAAAATTGCCACTGCCGCAGGCGGGGTCGAGCACCCGCAGCTGACAGAGGTGGTGGTGAAAGGCTCTTATTTCGGCCATCGCCTGGTCGGGTTTTTGCTGTTGCAGCCAGGCCTCGGCAGCAATCTGTACGGTGGCCCATTCACCACGCAGGGGTTCGATCAGGGTTGGCATTACCAACCGCTCGACATAGGCCCGGGGGGTGTAGTGAGCGCCGAGCTTGTGGCGCTCGCGGGGGTCAAGCGCCCGCTCTAACAGGGTGCCGAAAATGGCCGGTTCTACAAAGCGCCAGTCGGCTTTGGCGGCGTCGATCAACAGCTGTATCTGTTCGCTGTTGAGGGGAATGGGGTCGATATCGGCAAACAGGCCGCCGTTGAAGCGCCGCAGCTTGTGCATGAGCTGGCCTTCATAACCGCCGCTATTCATGGTCTGCCAGAGGCTCTGCATGGAGTCGGCAAAGTGTTCCGGGCTGGGTTTGAGTCGCTCCAGCAACTCGGTAAAGCTGTTCTCGGGGATCAGCGCCACGTCTTCGCTAAACATGGTGAACAGGCAGCGTTTGAGGAAATGGGCGACTCGATCAACCGCATAGCCGGATGCCTCCAGCGAGCGGGCCAGCTCAGCCAGTGTAAGACTCACCTCGCGGGTGACCCGGGCTGCCTGTTTGCTGGCGTCGAGGCTGTCGGGGTCGAGCCACAGCCGCTGCAACCGCTGCTGAATCTCGGGCCGCGTGAGGTCCGCTACCCGAATACGATGATGGCCAGGATCGGGGAACGGCACGTAGGTACCGCCGGTGCGTGTGAACTCGGCGTATAGCTCTAGCGACCGACCCACATCGGTGACCACAATAAACGGCGGCCGACCTTCGGTTTGCGGTAACGCCCGCACGTAGGTGTCGGCCTGGTTGTGGGCGGCGAGCATGGCTTTGTCCCAGCCCTGGCTGTCGAGGGTTTTACCGGTCTGTTTGGCTTCGAGCACGAAACTGCCACGGCGGTAGAGATCGATAAACCCACGGTTCTCGCTACCGTCGGCGCGCTGAATATCAACCCGGCGCTCGAAGGTGTAAGCGTTATGTTCGTTATCGTCACCGGCAGGGTCGGGTTGGGGCAGGCCGAGCAACGCGCACAGCTCGGTCAGAAACAGCTGGTAATTGGCACGTTCGGTGCCGCCGGCGTGTTGCCAGCGCTGGATGAATTCGGCGACCCGGGTGACATCGACGGTGGGGAGATCTTCTGTGGAGTGGTCAATCATCATATTTTTGTTGTTTGGTGTTTTCTTAAATAATCTTAAGTTTACTTAAAACAGGCGATGCAGGCCGTCTTCAGTTACCGCCGATGGGGAGGGTTTAATCAGGGGGGCAAACACCTCTCGCAGTTCATCGGGATCATGGCGAGGGTCTTTCATATCGTAGTGCGTTGGATAGGGATGGCCGGTCATGTAACCCTTTTCCTCGGCAGAGCAAAGATAAGACTCCATTTCGTCTGCCAGCTCACCCGCGACAGTACCGGCACTCGAATCCCAGGTCAGGGTGCCGCCCTCGCCTGCTCCGGTTCTTTTTAAGTTGAATTCGAAAAGCATGATTAACGAGCAAACCCTTGCGGCAGAAGTAACCTCATGGCGCAAATCCCGCCTGCTGTTTAGCGTTTTGCTTAATGGCCTGCATCTCTAGCTTGCCCGCCTCGCCGCTGGCAAAACCCTGGGTGATTGCTTCTTGCAGGGCTTTTAATCTTCCACTGTTGCGTTGGTCTTTGCGAATCAGGTCGGGTAAAGAAATACTCATCGTTGCCATCGGTCGATTCCGCTCACTAAGAATGACTATTTAGGTTGGCGCATATTGGCAAAGTTTGCCAACAGGGAACGAATGATTCGCCCGTGTGTGGCCGAACGATCAATCTATCAGTCGCTGGACAATAGCTATGTTCGTCCACATTAGCCGGTGCGGCCAACCCGTGAATGGCTCCTGACCTCCTCAAGTACTCAACTGTCAGTTGATCTAACGCAGGTCCTGATAGCACTGAGTTGGTAGAGTGTTTTGATCAATAATCAGTGGAGGTGCGTTATGTTAAAAAGTCTTAACATCAATTATTTAAGTTGGTCGCTATTTGTTGCACTGTTATTACTAGTAGTGACTCTGCCCGTTGTGGAAGCGGCGGAAGAAAAAGGTGAGTGGGTCGCCGCGAAGGATGAGTATGTTCACTACTGTTCGGCCTGTCATGGCTTTGAAGGTAAAGGTGATGGCATGGTCGCTGGGGTATTAACGGT
>QNFC01000199.1 GCA_003645395.1 Gammaproteobacteria bacterium | reverse complement strand
TGCATATGGCCTCCGTCCGCTACGGGACCTGCGGCCCCTTCGCCACTGCGGCCATACGCACGCGCCTACGCCTACCGGGGACTACCCGCCTCGTGCTTCGCACTTCCATGGCGGGCAGCGACGGTGGGGAGGGCTCCCCACCGCTTTCAGTCAGTAATTTCCTATCTGCTCAAAGTGTTCCGGCTTTGAGTTTTTCATTCAGTTCTGCCCAGCCGGTTCCGGCCTTGCGCGCACCCTCTAAATACGATTCTGGTGCATCGATATAGGGTGGGCGGCAGGGGCCGGCAGTCATCCAGCCAGAGGCGTTGATCCTGGCCTTATCGAGCTGAATGTTGTAGCGGGAGAATTCAGGGAACCCACCTGGTGGCATCAGGTTGCCAATCACCGGCACGATCTGCGCCCAGACTTTTTCGGCTTCGCTCCAGTCGCCGCTAGCGATGGCTGCTTTGACCGTGTCGCGCACGTGCATGGTCAGTTCAGGGCCACCGTTGGCACAGGGTGACCAGAAGGCAGTGTGAAATTCAGGATCCAGACGAGCGGCGTCGTAGTGATCAAACTCAATCGGCAAAAAGCGAATCTTTTTGCGGGACACCATGGTGTGCAGATGCAGTTGGGCAATGTTGATGTATTTGCAGGTGATTACCTGAGGAATATCCGCAACACCGGCCCAGAAGGGCGTGGGGAAGTTGAACTTGAAGGCTTCCGGGTTGGCATAGATGGCGATGTTCATTTCCGGCACCGCTTCGGCGACGTCGCGGTAGAATTTTATGGCGCTGGGCACGTCAATCTGTTGCCACATAGGTACGCCGAGCATGGTGCCATCGGCGCCGATATCGCGGGCAAATTTAAGCTGGGTAATGGTGTCGCGAGTATTCAGCGTGGTCACGCCGACAAAGACCGGAATGCGGCCGGCGGCGGATTCCACCATCACTTCCATCATTTTGCTTTTTTCTGCCCAGGTAAGGGTCGCGCCCTCGCCAAAAGTTCCCTGAGCCATGATGGCATCAGCACCGCCTTCAATCAGGCCATTAACCGCGCGGGCGACTTCGTCGTAATCAACGGAATCTTCGCAACGCCAGTCGGACGCCTCGGGCTTGGCCGGGGTAGGAATGATGCACCAGGCACCATGAACATCGTCAACGGTGAGCAAATCTTTTTGGACTGCCATTGGCGGGTCTCCAGAATAGTTGGTTTATAGAACACCTGGTCGCCAGTTTTATGCGTACCAAAGCGGTCGGCTATGATACCCGTTATTACCGACCGTTTGGTCAGCAAATGCTCAATCGTGCGCAGTCGTATTGATCTGCTTTGCCCGAACCGAAACGGACCGGCATAATCGCCTGTAATCGCTACCCACCCGCACCCGGAGCCAACGCAATGTTCAAAAATATCGCCAACAAGGTATGGGCCTTTGATGCCGAGTGGATACCGGATCCCACCGCTGGACGCATGCTTTATGACATGGCGGGCGAGCCCGATGATCACGCGGTGATGGAGCGGATGTGGGCGGCTGGCGGCGCTACCGACGATGACCCAACTCCTTATCTGAAAACCATGGTCTGCCGCATTGTGTCGATCTCTGCCGTGGTACGAACCCGGCGTGGAAACGACGTATCACTGAATCTACTGTCGCTACCGCGAGACGTTCACGACCCGGAACAGGCCAATGAGGCCCACATTATCAGTACTTTCTTGCAGGCGATTGGCGAGCACAAACCGCAACTGGTGGGCTACAACTCGAATTCCGCTGACCTGAAAATATTGCTGCAGCGCGGAGTGCGAAATGGCATCCAGGCGGCTGAGTTCTGTCATCGCCCCGACAAGCCATGGGAGGGAATCGATTATTTTGCCCGGGGCACCGATGCTCATGTTGATATTAAAGAGGTGATCGGCGGCTGGGGAAAATCTACTCCGTCGCTGCATGAACTGGCGGTGGTCTCCGGAATTCCCGGCAAAATGGAGACCGATGGCCAGCAGGTGGCTGCCCTCTGGCTAAACGGTGACCTCGACCGAATCGTTGCTTACAACGAGACCGATGCACTGACCACCTACCTGGTATGGCTGCGGCTGGCTTTTTTCGCAGGTCATTTCTCGCCGGATGAATACGCACAGGAGCAGACTCGGCTGCGGGAGATGATCAATGAACTTATTGCCAATCGACCCGCTGAGCAGCTGAGCAACCACCTCGCCGCGTGGATGGCTGAATGGGATCGGTTAACGAGTATGCTTTGAGCGGTGGCCCAGTCAGCACAACCGGTAACGGGAGTTTCGATAAAATTTTACGTAACCCTGATCGGCGAGGGTTTTACCAATCCCCTTTTTCGTGTCTAATCAGCTTCACTTCTGGAGAGGGGTCGAGGTTTTGTTCCGGTTTTGAGCAACAACCAGCTTATCCGCAGTCGATGTCCCTCTTCACGTTAACAACCAATAGTAAAAATCTTAAAGAGGACGGAGAGTATGAATATGCCTTTGGACCGTGGGCCGGACGGATTTATTCGGGATGATCGGCAGAACAATGAGTTTCTGGTGCCCAGACAGGCGTTCACCAGCGATGAAGTGCTTGCCGCTGAACGCGAGCGCATTTTCAGTACCTGCTGGATCTACGCGGCTCATGCGTCAGAGATTCCCGAGAACAACGACTATGTGAGCCGCAAAGTCGGTGGACGCGAACTGATCATTGCGCGGGACAGCGATGGTAACATCAATGCGATGTTTAACACCTGCTCCCACCGCGGCGCAATGGTCGGCCGCGAGCCCAAAGGCAACAACAAGGCGCTTGTCTGCCCCTACCATGGCTGGACTTTTGACATGGCCGGAAAAATGGTTGGCCAGCCAGCTGATAGCGGTTTCCCGGATGACTTTTTTGCCGATGGCAAGAAGGACCTGACCCATCCGGCCCATGTGGATGTCTACCGGGATTTCATTTTCGTCAATTTTGACCGGGCAGCCGGCACCCTGGTCGATTACCTGGCTGATGCAGCGGATTATCTGGATATAGTTGCCGACCAGTCGGCTATTGGCATGGAGGTGACCGAAGGCTGGCAGGAATACAGCATGGATGCCAACTGGAAACTGCTGGTGGAAAACAGCGCCGATGGCTATCACGCCATCACCACCCACGCCTCTTACTTTGATTACCTGCAGGCGACCAATGGTGCTTTTCGTACCGACTTCAACCCCACTGACGTGGGTGGTCGCTGCCATTCGTTGGGTAATGGTCACGCGGTTATTGAGTACGGTGCCCCCTGGGGGCGGCCGGTGGCTCAATGGGTGCCTCAATGGGGCGATGAAGGTAAGGTTGCGGTAGAAAAACTAAAAGCCGACCTGGTTGAACGTCATGGCGAGGAAAGGGCCGCGCGTATCGCGGAGAAAAACCGCAACATCCTGATCTTCCCCAATCTGGTGATCAACGACATCATGGCTTTGACCATCCGTACCTTTCAACCGATCTCGACCGACTATATGGAAATAAGGGCGGTCTCGCTGGCGCCTAAGGAAGAGCATCCCGACGTGCGCCGGTATCGTCAGTACAATTTTCTTGAGTTCCTTGGCCCGGCCGGTTTTGCCACGCCGGACGATGTTGAGATGTTGCAACTCTGCCAGATGGGCTACCAGAACATGCCTGAGGTCGTCTGGAACGATATCTCCAAGGGCATGAACCGAGCCGAAAATATGGGTGACGACGAACTGCAGATGCGCAGTTTCTGGCGGCGTTGGAATGAGCTGATGAGTGCCTGACCGACCATTCGCAACCCACTTCCAATTTTTAACTAGAACACCGCTGCAGAGAGGATTGAATTGATGGCTAACTATAGTCGCGGACAGATCGAAGATTTTCTATATCACGAAGCCGAGTTGATCGACAGCTGGCAGATGAAAGCCTGGCACCAACTCTATACCGAAGATGCTGAATACCTGATTCCACCGATCGAAGCGCCCGATGCCGATAAAAACACTGCGCTATTCATTATTAATGATGATTACCACCGACTGGTGCAGCGGGCGATACGGTTGACTAAAAAGAGTGCCCACGTCGAGTGGCCGCACTCGAAGGTACGCCACATGATTAACAATGTGCGTATCGTCAGCCAGAGTGCCGAGGCTGTTAACGTTGGATACAACCAGGTGGT
>QNFC01000198.1 GCA_003645395.1 Gammaproteobacteria bacterium | reverse complement strand
GAAATAAACAGGTCGCTCTTGCAGGGGTAATGGCGCACGCATGGTGTTGGCCGGCAAAGTCATTTAGAATCGCGCGCCTATTTAGAAAACCTGGTGGCTAACAAGGTCGCATTAGCGGTTAATGTTGACCGCGCTCAGTACAGAGGATTGCATGGCAAAGGAAGAAGGCATAGAGATGCAGGGCAAGGTGATTGAAACCCTGCCAAATACCAAATTTCGGGTAGAGTTGGAAAATGGCCATGTAGTCATGGCGCATATTTCCGGGAAAATGCGTAAGCACTACATCCGTATTCTCACCGGTGATCAGGTCACCGTGATGATGACGCCCTATGATTTGACCCAGGGACGTATTACATACCGAGACCGGTGATGTTCTTACCCGGCGGAGGTCTATGACAAGCAGACCTCCTCACGCAGGGGTGGTGTTTTCGTCCCGGTCTTTGACCTCTTCAGCAGAGGTCGATTCGAGTTTGAGCTCGCCATCTTCAACGGTGACCATCACTAGACCACCACTGGCAAGTTTGCCGAACAGTAACTCATCTGCCAGCGGTCGACGAATTTTCTCCTGGATCAAGCGGCCCATGGGTCGGGCACCCATCTGGCTGTCGTAACCTTTCTCGGCAAGCCAGGTACGGGCATCGTCGTCCAGCTCTACGATGACCCGTTTTTCTGCGAGCTGCTGTTCCAGCTCTAGAATAAACTTGTCCACGACGTTGAATATGGTTCGTTGCTCAAGGCTATTGAACTGGATAATCGAATCCAGGCGGTTGCGAAATTCAGGGGTGAACATCCGGTTTATTGCTTCAATACCGTCGCTGGCGTGATCCTGCTGGGTAAATCCCACCGATGCTCGTGAAGTGAGTTCGGCCCCGGCGTTAGTGGTCATGATCAGAATCACATTGCGAAAGTCCGCTTTTCTGCCGTTGTTATCAGTGAGCGTACCGTGATCCATCACCTGTAACAGCAGGTTAAAGACATCCGGATGAGCTTTTTCGACTTCGTCGAGCAGCAGTACCGCGTGCGGATGGCGATTGATTGCTTCGGTCAGCAGTCCTCCCTGATCAAAGCCCACATATCCCGGCGGTGCGCCGATTAGTCGCGATACCGTGTGGCGTTCCATATATTCAGACATATCGAAGCGAATCAGTTCGATACCAAGGATTTTCGCCAGTTGTCGGGTCAGTTCGGTTTTACCTACCCCGGTTGGCCCAGCGAAGAGGAAGGAACCGATGGGACGTTCCTGCGGGCCGAGCCCGGAGCGCGACATTTTGATCGCGCTTGAGACAGACTGAATCGGTTCATCCTGGCCAAAAACCATCATTTTCAAAGACTGCTCAAGGGTGCGCAGCTTGTCCATGTCGGTGCTGGAAACTTGTTTGGGCGGAATACGCGCAATGCTGGCAACAATTTTTTCTACATCGCCTACGCTGATGGTTTTCTTGCGTTTGCTTGGGCTGAGTACCTTCTGTGCTGCCCCGGCTTCATCGATCACATCAATGGCTTTATCCGGTAAAAAGCGGTCGGTGATGTAGCGGTCAGAGAGTTCGGCAGCCGACTGCAGCGCGGATTGTGTGTAGCGCACTTCGTGATGGGCTTCGTAGCTGGCTTTTAGCCCCTTTAGAATTAGTATTGTTTCGGCAACCGAAGGTTCCGGCACGTCAATTTTTTGAAAACGTCGAGCCAGGGCGCGGTCTTTTTCAAATATTCCTCGGTATTCCTGATAGGTGGTCGAACCAATGCATTTAAGGCCGCCCGAGGCGAGCATGGGTTTAATTAAGTTAGAGGTATCCATCACTCCGCCTGACGCTGCACCAGCGCCGATGATGGTGTGAATTTCATCAATAAAGAGGATCGAACCCTCTGTCTCTTTGAGTTCTTTGAGAACCGCTTTGAGGCGCTTCTCAAAATCGCCTCGATATTTTGTGCCAGCCAGTAGTGCGCCCATATCGAGAGAATAGATGGTCGCATCCTGCAGCGCTTCCGGCACATCTCCTTCGACGACCATTCGCGCTAGCCCTTCAGCAATCGCAGTTTTACCAACCCCGGCTTCTCCGACAAACAGGGGGTTGTTTTTCCGTCGCCGGCAGAGAATTTTCATGGTTCGGTCGAGCTCGATGCTACGGCCAATTAATGGGTCAATACGCCCCTCTTCAGCTTCTTCGTTCAGGTTTACAGTGAACTGCTGTAGCGGCGATTTTTCTTCCTCCTCGCCGCCGGCTGCTCCGCCTGGGTTACCTACTGGGCCGCCACTGGATTCTTTTTCATCCCCACCGTGGGAGAGGTGGTTGACCACATCAAGGCGGTTAACTCCGTATTTATTGAGCAGGTAAACAGCATGAGAGTCTTTTTCGCTGAATATCGCCACGAGTACGTTAGCGCCGGTGACCTCCTGCTTGCCCGATGCCTGGACATGGAACATTGAGCGCTGTAGAACTCGCTGAAAACCGATGGTAGGTTGAACTTCCTGATCTTCAGCCGACTCCTGAATCAGTGGTGAGTGCTCACTGACAAATTCATCCAGTTCGGTTTTCAGGGGTTCCAGATCAGCACCACAGGTGCGGAGTACCGTCGCTGCAGATGGGCTGTCGAGCAGCAATAGCAGCAAGTGTTCGACCGTCATGTATTCGTGACGACTCGCCTTTGCTTGTTTGAAGGCCTGGTTGAGGGTGAATTCAAGTTCGTGACTGAGCATATCAGGCTGATTCCATTTCACATTTCAGGGGATGTTCATTTTCCCGGGCGTAGTCATTGACCTGGGCCACTTTGGTTTCGGCTATTTCGCTGGTATAGATCCCGCAAACAGCTTTGCCTTTGGTGTGTACGTGCAGCATTATCTGGGTGGACTTTTCCCGGCCGAGGCCAAAAAATTGTTCAAGTATGTGTACGACAAACTCCATAGGAGTGTAGTCGTCGTTAAGCAACAACACTTTATAAAGTGGTGGCGGTTTAAGTTCGCTCTTCTGCTCTTGCAGGTCGAGGTCATCGTTAAATTTTGTTGAAGGTTTGGATGCCACGGCAGTCTTATCTCCAGCCTGTTACGGCACGGGGTTGGAGGCTCAAATTTAGCCCGTCAGTTCCATTTTTTCTGGTCATTGTTTTTGGCCCGGCCTGATAGTGCATTTACTAATTTAGTTCTATCTCCTCCTGTCAGGATGCAAAGATGTGGGCTTGCCGTCAATATTAAAAACAGAAAAATTTATGGAAACTGTCGTAGATCTCAGGTAGGTATTGACCCTGTGATATATTAAATCGTTCCCCTAAGAGCAGCGCTGATGTGCTGCTTTTCTCTTTTATGGGTAACGTTAAAGATGAGTACCAATAAAAATTCAGCCGTGATGCCAACCTACGCTCGGCTCCCGGTTGCCTTCACCCGTGGTGACGGAGTTTGGCTCTGGGATAATGCCGGTGAGCGTTATCTTGATGCGGTGGCCGGTATTGCAGTGTGCAACCTGGGCCACGCCCATCCGCAGGTGGCTGCGGCTATCGGTGAGCAGGCTGCTCAGCTGATGCATACCTCTAACCTCTATGAAATTCCGCTGCAGTCGCAACTGGCAGAAAAACTCTGCGGATTAGCAGGAATGGAGCGGGCGTTTTTTGGTAATTCAGGTGCAGAGGCCAATGAAGCGGCAATAAAACTGGCCCGCTTGCACGGTCATAAAAAGGGCATCGATTCGCCGCTCATCATCGTCGCCGAGAATAGTTTTCACGGCCGAACCCTGGCAACCCTATCTGCAACCGGTAACCGTAAGGTACACGTTGGCTTTGAACCCCTGGTGGGGGGGTTTTTACGGGTGCCTTACAATGATATTGACGCGATTAATCGCGTGGTCGATCAGCACCCAGGAGTTGTCGCGGTACTGCTGGAACCTCTCCAGGGCGAAGGCGGCGTTCAGGTGCCTGACTCGGAATACCTGGCCTCGGTTCGCCAGTTATGCGATGCGAACGACTGGCTAATGATGCTCGACGAAGTGCAGACCGGAATGGGGCGGTGTGGTAGCTGGTTTGCGTTCCAGTCGGCACTGGGTATGCAGGCAGCGACGCCCGATGTAATGACGGTGGCCAAAGCGCTTGGTAATGGCTTTCCCATTGGGGCTTGTCTAGTGGCCGGTGCGGCGACAGAGCTAATGCAGGCG
>QNFC01000197.1 GCA_003645395.1 Gammaproteobacteria bacterium | reverse complement strand
CCCACTCAGTTTGCCGAGCAAATCAAAATTAAATATGCCTGTGCATTAGCGCAGTTGGCAACTACGGATGAGACCATTGAAGTGCCTAGTGTCGGCGAGCGCCCGCCGCGGCGGCTTGCACGTCAGACCCTCGCGGAGGTGGTTGAGCCGCGTTACGAGGAACTGTTTGCGTTGGTACTGGCCGAGCTGCGCCGTAGCGGATTTGAAAATTTGATTGCATCAGGTGTGGTGCTTACCGGCGGTAGTTCAAAAATGGAAGGGGTAGTTGACCTGGCAGAAGAGGTCTTTCATATGCCAGTAAGGTTGGGGGTGCCGCAATTCGTCACTGGTCTTACGGAAGTGGTTAGTAATCCAATTCATGCAACAGGGGTAGGTTTGTTGCTGTTCGCCCGAGAGCAGCAACGAAAAGGCGTGGAGGGCGCAAATATTAGTGGGTTTTCGGCGGTAATTGCACGGCTTAAAAGTTGGTTTGATGGGCATTTCTAGGGGTGAATTGTGGGGCAAAAAGCGATGAAAATTTTTATCAGTTTGCCACGGGTTCAACAACAGGCATATAAGGAGAAAGGCAATGTTTAATATGGTTGAAACTATGGAACAAAACGCAGTAATAAAAGTTGTTGGCGTGGGCGGGGGTGGCGGAAACGCGATTAACCATATGCTCAGTGAATCTATCGAAGGGGTGGAGTTCATTGTTGCCAATACTGATGCCCAGGCGCTAAAAAGCTGCTCGGCGGAAACTGTGATTCAGATCGGCGGTGATATCACCAAGGGTTTGGGAGCAGGAGCCACTCCAGAGACTGGTCGGCAGGCGGCGCTAGAGGATAGCCAACGCATTGGTGAGGTGCTGGACGGCACTGATATGGTATTTATCACAGCTGGAATGGGCGGCGGCACCGGCACCGGTGCCGCGCCAGTGGTTGCGCAGATCGCCAAGGATATGGGTATTTTGACCGTTGCCGTGGTGACCCGACCATTTAGTTTTGAAGGGAAAAAGAGAGCCCGCATCGCGGAGATGGGAATCACTGCGTTAGGGGAGATCGTTGATTCCTTGATTATCGTGCCAAACGACAAATTGCTGAGCGAGCTCGACCGGAACCTGAGTTTGCTAAATGCATTTAAGGAAGCTAACGAAGTGCTTCGTGGAGCGGTGCAGGGAATTGCGGAACTGATTACTCGGCCTGGTTTGATTAATGTTGATTTCGCCGATGTGCGCACAGTGATGTCAGAGATGGGTATGGCGATGATGGGCAGCGCTAGCGCCAGTGGTGACGACCGTGCTCGCGTTGCCGCAGAAACTGCCGTGAGCAGTCCGTTTCTAGAAGATATCAATCTTGCCGGCGCCTGTGGAATTCTTATCAATATTACGGCCGGGTTGGAGATGTCGATTGGTGAGTTTGAAGAGGTTGGTAATGTGGTACGGGAGTTTGCTTCCGAGGATGCCACCGTGGTGATTGGCACCTCGCTCGATCCTGATTCCAATGGTGAGATGAGGGTAACTGTGGTCGCTACCGGTTTAAACCGCGAGTTGCAGGCTAGCAATGACGAACATAACCAGCCGCTTGAAGTAATCAGTACGGGTACCTCCGGTGCTATCGACTATGGTGAACTTGATCGGCCTACAGCGGTGCGTCACATGGAAGCAGGCAATGAGGTAGCGCCCGCGCTGGGTGATGCTGATTTGGCAAACCTGGAAATCCCAGCGTTTTTGCGTCGGCAGGCCGATTAAAAGGAGGGGGAGTAATAGCGAATATGGCGAGCTGAGGGCGCGGCTGTGCCAAAATCGCAATGCGTAGCGGCCCATGCTAATATGAATCCGCGATAACTAGCCGTTAGCGAGGAGTTTGCTGACGGTGGTTTTCATTTTTGGTCGCCATAAAGGCCGAGGAAAATTTAGGCACCTGCGCTGAAAATACGGGGCGTGTAGACCGGGGGTAAGCTATTTCGTGGTTAAGCAAAGAACACTAAAAAATGTGATCAAGGCAACTGGTGTAGGGTTGCATACTGGTGAAAAAGTTTACCTGACGCTCCGTCCGGCGGCGCCGGACACTGGGGTTATGTTTCGCCGTGTAGACCTGCCTGAGCCAGTCGAGATTCCCGCGTTGGTTGATTATGTCGGTGATACGAGGTTATCGACCTCGCTATCTCGCGATGGTGCGACAATTTCCACGGTAGAACATCTTTTATCTGCCTTTGCGGGCTTGGGTATTGATAACGTTTGGGTTGATGTTAGCGCTGCGGAAGTACCGATTATGGATGGGAGTTCAAGTCCGTTTGTTTTTCTTATCCAGTCGGCTGGAATTGAAGAGCAAGCTGTTCCCAAAAGATTTATTCGTGTGCTGAAGCCGGTAGTTGTAGAAGATGGGGATAAATGGGCGCGTTTTGATCCGTTTGAAGGGTTTAAAGTGTCGTTTGGAATTCAGTTTGATCATCCCGCATTTCGAGATCGCCCGGATAATGTTGTTATTGATTTTTCCTCTACGTCGTTTATGAAAGAAGTTAGTCGGGCACGTACGTTCGGCTTTATGAACGATATTGAGACGTTGCGCGCGCAGGGGTTGGCATTAGGTGGCAGTCAGCAAAATGCCATTGTTGTCGACGATTATCGAGTAGTTAATGAAGACGGGTTGCGCTACGATGATGAGTTTGTCAAGCACAAAGTATTAGATGCTATTGGCGATCTCTATCTACTTGGTAGTAGTTTAATTGGTGCATTTTCTGGGTATAAGTCGGGTCATGCACTGAACAACATGCTTCTCAAGGAGCTTCTCAAGCAAGAAGATGCGTGGGAATCAGTCACTTTTGAAAGTGCGGATGTAGTGCCGATTAGTTTTCTTAGTCCGGCATACTCTGCAGCCTGATTAATCTGGTAGGTCTGTGTGCCTGGCAAGTTTTTTCAGCGCTTCTGCAAGTCTCGGGTTGTTAACAATGGTGCTGGTCTGCTTGATCAGCAGTGCTGAGGCTGTACTGATCGTTCGTCCTGTGCCCCGTTTTTCCTGTGACCTGAGTGGTTGATCCTGTGACCAGTCTCGGCGAACTATTACCCTGATTTGAAGTAATGTGCTTATCCGCGTGTCGCGGTTGAGCTTTGCAAGTAATTCGGTTTCCATAAACCGTAGTCGGCTAGCGATCAGGCTGCTGCTGCATATTAACGTTAAGGTTTGCTCTTCAATCGTCGCTAACTCTAATTCTGAGCGAAGCGTTTGTGGAAGGTTATCGAATATCCGCTGTTCTAGCGAATTGAGTTGGGCCGCTTTTGCAATAATTTCTGCGAGTTGATTGTCACTGGCATCGGCAAACAACTTTTTTAGCGAGCGGCTGCGCTCCATAATCGGCAACTTTAAAATTTTAGTGTGGTTAAGCCTCAGTCTAACAATTTGGTGAAAGTATGAGTTTTGTTTTTTGTGGGAATTTGTAGTGGAGTTGCTTTGGCTTCGGAACGGTAAAATGCATCGAGTTGGCCCCGCTGCTCTGTTAGGTGCATCGGTCAGCCTTTTCACAGCTTTGATGTTGATGTTGCTGGCAATTCCTCTCTATCTTCATAGTCTAGAAAATTTTGAAATAGTAATGTCTGACGTGAGTAGCCTGCCGAAAGTGGACTCACGGCGGGTAGAGCAGGTTCTCATTTCTACCGATGCGCAAATGACGGTTTTGGCAGCACGTCTAGGGGAGCTGCAGGGACGACTTACTCGGCTTGAAAGCATCGGTCAGCAAGTTGGCGAGCTTGCAGGATTCGAACCTGAAGTGCTGGGATTTGATCAGCCCGTTGCGGTTGGTGGGCCAGTGGCGAATGATTCGACCCTGGAGTTACCTGAGCTGTTAAGTGAGCTACGTGCTTACGCGGCACGGCTGGATGATCGCACTGTTCGTTTCGAACTTCTCGACCAGGCTGTATTAGCCGGCCAGGCAGAAGCTCAGGGCTTTCCGAGTGGTAAGCCGACAAGCGGTGGGTTGCTCTCTTCGGCTTACGGCTATCGAACCCATCCGATTAGCGGGCGCCGTCAGTTTCACCGCGGGGTAGACCTGGCCGGGGTAGCTGGTGACTCGGTAGAGACAGTGGCGAGCGGGGTGGTGACGTGGTCGGGTGACCGTAATGGCTATGGGAACTTGGTGGAAGTGGATCACCGTAACGGCTATGTGACTCGT
>QNFC01000196.1 GCA_003645395.1 Gammaproteobacteria bacterium | reverse complement strand
GCTTAGCCTGAATCATTTTCAGGCAGCCAGAATTCGTGCGGTTGAGAATCAGCTAGATGCATCACGCAACAGCCTGGAGCAGGCGCAAATCAGTTATTCCAGCGGTGACGAGAGCTACCTGTCGGTGCTGAATGGCCTGATCAACGTACAGACGTTGGAACAGCAGCTGGTGCGAGAACGCCGTCAGCTGGCGATTAACCAGGTGGACCTGATTCGCGCGATAGGCCCCTATACGGGTGATTCGCTGGCGCTGCAAAGCCCGCTTTCTACCAACCTGTGGAACGCAGGTCAGCCGTCGTATAACCACCAGGAGCAAGCCAATTAATATCGTTTCCAGGCAAGTGTTGTTGCCGCTGCTAGTGCTGGTAGTGGGGCTAGCTGTCGGTTACGGCTTTATAGCGAATCCACAAAAAGCCGAGAAACGTGAGCGGCCGGAAGCGGCAGCGTTGCTGGTGGCGGTGGGCACGCCGGAGCAGGGCGAATTTGTTGCCACGGTGGAGGCGCTTGGCCAGGTGATGCCGGCAGTAGAAACAGCGCTTAGGTCGCAGGTAGCCGGCGAGATTATCCAGGTGGCAGATGAGTTTCTGCCCGGGGGGCTGTTTCAACAGGGTGAACTAATCTTGCAGATAGATCCTGAAGATTACCGGCTGGAAGTGCAAAAACAGCAGGCACTACTCGAGCAGAGCCAGGCCGATTTTCAGCTAGAGACGGGCCGTCAGGATGTCGCCCGCGATGAGCTGAAAATTCTTGCCCGCACTACCGGTAAGCCGCTGGAAAACCCGGAACTGGCGTTGCGAGCCCCCCAGTTGCGGCAAGCAAAAGCTGAGTTGAAAAAGGCAAGGACGGAATTAGCCATGGCTGAGCTTGATTTGCGTCGCACCCAGATTACCGCACGATTTAATGCGTTGGTGACCGAACGCCAGGCCACGCTTGGGGACAAAATATCGCTCTCAGACCGATTGGCCACGCTGGTGAGTACCGATGAATATTGGGTAGAGATATCCGTCCCGGTGGAAGAGCTGCGCTGGTTACAGATGCCCACCCGTGCCGGGAATGGCGGGCAGGTTATTCCTGGCAGCCCCGCGCGTATTGTGATGGATGGTGGACGCGGCGAGCGGGCGGGTCAGCTATTAAAACTCACTGGTTCGCTGGATTCACAGTCACGCCTGGCCCGGGTGCTAGTGAGTGTGCCCGATCCGTTATTGCTTAAGCCGTCCGCATCTCTAAGCGACGATCTCGCAATTGATAGTGGCATTAAAAAAAGCGCTGTTCCGCTGATTCTGGGTGATTATGTGCGCGTGCTGTTGCAGGGCAAAGGCCTCGATAATGTTGTTCGTATTCCCCTGGCGTGGCTACGTGACGGTGGGCGGGTCTGGGTGATGAATGACAGCAAGCTGGAATTTCGGCCGGTGACGGTGGTCTATGAAGATCGTGACTACGCTTATCTCGATTCTGGCCTCTCTGCCGACGATCAGGTCGTCACAACCGACATTGCTGTGTCGGTGGCGGGTATGCGGCTGCGGTTGGAGGACGAGACGAACGATGGGTCGTCCGCGACGGCTGAATCTGCCGCAGGCGGAGCCGACTGATGAGCCGTTTCAGCGCCGAGGAACTGGCTGAAATCAAACCCGGGCCCATTGTCTGGATGGCGGCCCACCCGGTTGCTGCCAACCTGCTGATGTTGGTGTTCCTGTTCGGCGGCTATTTCCTTTTTACGCAGACGACCAAGCAGATTTTCCCGGTGTTCACACTGGACTCGGTCACCGTGACCATGGGTTACCCCGGGGCCAGCCCGGCGGAGGTGGAGCAGGGCATTTCACTGGCTCTTGAAAATGCGGTGCGCGATGTTGATGGGGTGGGCGAGATTACTTCGCAGGCCAGGGAGGGGATGGCCAACCTGACGGCCGAAGTGCTCGATCCAGACGAGGCGATGCGTATCTCGCAGGACATTAAAACGGCGGTGGACCGCATCACCACTTTTCCGGTCCAGGCAGAGGATCTGACCGTCGCCATTACTAGTCGCCGTATTGAAGTGATGGAACTGGCCCTGTATGGCGACGTCGATGACCACACCCTGCGGGCAGCAGGGGATCTGCTCACCAGTCAGTTGGAAACAAACTCAGCGATCGGGCCGGTGGAGCTGACCGGCGTACGCGACATGGAAATTCACATTGAAGTGTCGCAGGACAACCTGCGCCGCTACGGCCTGAGCCTGCCGCAGATCGCTACAAAAATCCGCGTTATTGCACTGGAACTGGGGGGTGGCCGCCTGAAAACTGGCGGCGGCGAAATTTTGGTGCGCATGAGCGAACGCCGTGATACTGCAGCCGAGTTCCGTAATGTGCCGATCGTTACTCTGGCCAATGGGTCGCAGGTGCTATTGGGTGACATCGCCCATATCAGCGAGGGGTTTGAGGACACCAATACCGGTGCCCGTTTTAATAACAAACCGGCGGTGAAGATTAATGTTTTCCGCATTGGCGAGCAGACGCCCAGCGGCGTTGCCCAGGCGGTTTATGCTGAGCTGGAGCAGCTCGGTTCGTTGCTGCCTGCTGAGCTGCAAATCGGCATTGTTGATGATGACTCGGTGCTGTTTGAACAGCGCGCTGAAATGTTGGTGAAAAACGGTCTGTGGGGGTTGTTGCTGGTGGTGATATTCCTGGCGCTGTTCCTGGATTTCCGGCTGGCATTTTGGGTGAGCATGGGCATCCCCATTTCATTTATGGGGGCGTTTTTGTTGTTCCCAATGACCGATTTCAACATCAACGTGGTGTCGATGTTCGCGTTTATTATCGCCATTGGTATTGTTGTCGACGATGCAGTGGTCTCTGGTGAGAATATTCACCACTATCGGCAGCTGGGTTACAGCCCACTAAAAGCAGCGGTGACCGGCGCTCGGGAAATCGCCACGCCGATTACGGTGAGTGTGATTACCAACATGGTGGCCTTTGTTCCGCTGCTGTTCATTCCCGGGTTTATGGGCAAGCTGTTCAACATTATTCCTATTGTGGTGATGGCAGCATTTTTCATCTCGCTGATTGAAAGCCTGTTTATTCTGCCTGCCCACCTCACTTATCTGCCGTCAACAGGTGAGCCGCGAGGGCTATTTGGCAAGTTGCTAGCGGCCCTGACTCGCTGGCAGCGAAAATTTAATCGCCGTTTTGATGCCTTTGTTGCTAATGGCTACGGACCGTTTTTGCAGCGGGCAATTCGCCAACGCTATTTAACGCTGGCGCTGTTTGTTGCTGGGTTGTTGCTGTTTGGTGGTTTCGCCGCCAGTGGCCGCATGGGTATGGAGCTATTTCCGCGGATCGAGTCAGATTACGCCTTCGCGTCGGCCACGCTCAAAGTAGGGGCCCCCGATGAGCAGGTGGCAGCGGTAGAGAAAAAGCTGGTTGCCCGCGCCCAGCAGGTGATCGATGAAAACGGTGGCCAACAGCTGGCCAGTGGCATTTATTCGATTACCAGACCTAACTATGTGGAGGTGCGGGCATTTTTAACCGCCGCCGATGAGCGGCCCATTAGCACCGCAGAGTTCACTCGAATCTGGCGGGAACAGACTGGCGATATTCCCGGCCTGGAGGTCCTCAATTTTCTGTCAAATCGCGGCGGGCCAGGATCAGGCGCGGCCCTGACTATCGAGCTAGCACACACCAACACCGAAGTGCTTGACGAGGCTGCTTTGCGACTGGCCGCAGTGCTCGGCGAATTTGATGTCACCCGCGATATTGACGACGGCTCTGCCCAGGGCAAAAAGCAGTATGAGTTCAAAATGACTCCGCTGGGCTATACCCTCGGCATGACCACCCTGGACGTGGCCCGGCAGGTGCGCGCGGCGTTTTACGGTAGCGAAGTTTTTAAACAGCAGCGCGGCCGCGACGAGGTGCGGGTGCTGGTCCGGTTACCTGAGGCTGAGCGTAATTCTGAGTATTACCTTAAAAACCTGATGCTGCGCGCGCCAAATGGCGCCGAAGTGCTGCTGCGAGACGCGGTGAAAATGCAGCCGGGGCGTGCTTACACCACTATTAACCGAAGAGATGGCCGCCGTGTAATCAGTGTAAGAGCAGACGTGGTGCCGCCATCTCAGGCCAATCGGGTTGTTGAAGCGCTCAAACAGTCGACACTTCCCGATCTGGTGCAGCGC
>QNFC01000195.1 GCA_003645395.1 Gammaproteobacteria bacterium | reverse complement strand
TTTGTCATGGTCAACACCTTTATGATTCAACTCTATGCCCCGCTTAATCTGCTCGGGTTTGTCTATCGCGAGATTCGCCAGTCGCTAATTGATATGGAGAACATGTTTGACCTGCTACAGATGGAGCAGAAAATTGTCGATCAACCGGACGCCCCACCACTAAAAGTCAGCGACGGAACAGTGGAATTCAGGAACGTCAGCTTTGGCTATGAACCAGAACGACCGATCCTTAAAAACATCAGCTTCGAGATCCCCAAAAACTCCACCGTCGCCATTATCGGCCCCAGCGGCGGTGGCAAATCCACCATCGGTCGGCTGCTGTTCCGCTTTTACGACCTGGATAGCGGAGAAATACTCATTGATGGTCAGAACATTGCTGAGGTGCAACAACAGACACTTCGCCACGCTATCGGGATCGTGCCGCAGGACACGGTGCTGTTTAACAATACTGTTGGCTATAACATTGCCTATGGGCGTATCGACGCAGACCCGCAGGAAATTCAGCGTGCTGCCAAACTGGCCCAGGTGGATCATTTTATTCAGCAGCTGCCCGCGGGCTACGAAACCCTGGTCGGCGAACGGGGCCTGAAACTCTCCGGCGGAGAGAAGCAGCGGGTGGCGATAGCTCGCACCCTACTTAAAGACCCGCCAATTCTGCTCCTCGACGAAGCAACCTCGGCACTCGATAGCCATACCGAGCAGGAAATTCAGGGCGCGCTTAAAAAGGTCGCCGAACAGCGTAGCAGTCTGGTGATCGCCCACCGGCTGTCCACTATTGTCGATGCCGACCAGATCCTGGTGCTCGATAACGGTGAAATAGTCGAACGCGGCAATCACGCCGAGCTCCTCGCCCAGCAAGGGCTCTACGCCGCGCTATGGAACCGCCAGCAACAGGAAGGCGAGGCACTCAGGCAACTGGAAGAACTCGCCGAGGGTCCAGTTGGCTAAGTGGGTGAGAAAACTGGACGGGCTTTTATCCACATTATGCTAACGTAACAGCTAACGTGATGAAGCTGAAACAGTGCATAAATCCCTGCTTTAAATCGCAACTGCTAAACATCAACCGTCGATCACACCAAACAGAAGAAAAATATGCGCCTTTTGCCCACTGGAAATCCATTAAAGAGCTTTCGCTTCTGGCTGATTTTTTTGCTAATCAGCTATACGTTAGCGGGGTTTTTCCTGGTGCCCTACCTGGTAAAAACGCAATTAGTTAACTATGTTGAAGGTGAGCTCGATCAGCGGGCAAGCCTTGAGGCCGTCCGTTTTAACCCGTTTTTATTGCGACTCCAGCTCGACAACCTGCACGTCGAAGAACCGGACCAGGCACCGCTATTTTCCATCGCACAATTATCGGTCGATTTTGATTCGTTTGGCGTATTCAGACGTGCCTGGCGATTCAACGACATCGTGCTAACCGAGTTAGACGTTTTTGTTGAGCTGGACACCGAGGGCCATCTCAACCTCGCTCAGCTAACCCCGCCCGCAACTGAGCCGGCCGACCAGTCGGTAGCCGAAACTCCAGCAGAGCCTGAAGCTAGCCCCATCGCACTGCCGCGTTTAATCCTCGAAAATATCGAATTCAACAATGCCCATTTCCACTACAGAGAACAAACGGCCGGGGCCGAGCCATTCAACCTGCAGTTGAACGATATAAATCTGCAACTCGGCCACATCAGCACATTGCCAGTCGATGGCGGCGAATACCACATCAAGGCTCATATCAGTGACCAGGAGACCCTGGCGTTTGACGGCAGCATCCAACTTGCACCACTCGACGTGGCCGGTCATGTAGCCCTGGCAAACCTTCAGCTTGGTCGCGCCGGCGACTACATGCGTGATCTGCTGGAATTCACGGTGACCGATGGCACGCTCTCCATCAGTACAGACTTTACCCTGAATGCAGGTAATGAAAATGATCCCGCAGGCGCGGCGATTGCGGTGAAGGCAGAGAATATCGCCATCACTATTGACCAGTTACAGTTAGACACCCTGGCGCCGGTCACTTCTCTTATTGCAATATCGACCATCGCGCTGAATAACGGTCAGCTCGCCTGGCCTGCGCAGCGGGTGATTGCCGATTCACTGATTATTGAGCAAGGGTCTCTACAGAGCTGGCTCACCAGTGAGAATGTCTTTAACTACACTCAGTTGGTTAAACCTTCGCCGCAAACGGCTACCACTGACGAAGAGAGCGATGGCGGCGAGCCCTGGTCAATCCAGCTTGAGCAATTCCTGATTAAACAGGTGGAACTCAATTTCGAGGACCGCTCGCTCAATCGTCCCGCCCAGCAAACCATAGCGATCACCGAGCTCGCCATCGGCCCGGTAACCCTGGAACCCGAGGCAGAATTTGACCTCACAGGCTCTATCACCATTAACAACACTGGCAGCGCAACCATTAACGGCAAGGTAGGCGCGCTACCGCCGATGGCTACCCTGGCTATTGCGCTGCGCGATACACCCCTCGCGCCGTTTGAAAACTACGTGCAGGAGAGCCTTCAACTGAGCATTATCGGCGGCACCCTCGATGGGGACCTGCAGCTTGACTATGGCGAGTCAATACCTGGCATGCTCAAGCTGAGCGGTGGTCTCGCCATTGACTCGCTCGACACCTTCGACCTTGCGGATGAAAGGCCCTGGATAAAATGGCAACAGCTCGCTGTTACTGAGCTTGATTACACCCTTGAACCGGGTAGCGTATCGATCAAAAAAGTAGAACTATTGAAACCCGATGTCACCTTCGCCGTATATAAGGGGGGTGAAACACGCCTATCCCGAATGCAAGTCAACCATGAGCCGACAGGGGCTGCCAAACAAGCTGACACCGACCTCCGGTCTTCGGCCGCCGCGGATACCATTTTTCCCGTCTCCATCGATGAATTTCTATTTGTCGATGGCACCATGATTTACAAAGATTCCAACCTGCCGCTAGATTTCGCCACACGGATTCACAAGCTCAACGGTCAAACGAAAAACATATCGACCACTTCTACTACCCCCATGCAGCTTACCCTCAAAGGCCGAATAGACCGACATGGACTGGCATCTATTCGTGCGAAAACCCTGCTCAGCTCACCGCAAAAATTCACTGAATTAGACCTTGAATTTCAAAATATAGACATCGCCAGCGCGACGCCCTACTCGGGCAAATTTGCAGGTCATGCAATCGACTCCGGCGATCTGTCGCTGGACATTAGCTACCGTATTAATGAAGGGATAATGAAGGGCGACAACCATATCCTCTTAGAAAAATTAACGTTAGGTGAAAAAATCGACAGTGACGATGCGGCGAGTCTGCCGCTAAGACTAGCGGTGGGCCTGCTGAAAGACATTAACGGCAACATTGATCTCGACCTGCCGGTGGAGGGCGATCTAAACAACCCGGAAGTCCACATTGGCGGCATTGTCTGGAAAGCGTTTACCGGTCTGATCGTTAAGATCGTCGCTAGCCCCTTCAAAATGTTGGGCGGCCTGTTTGCTGACGACACGGGCGACCTTCAATCAGTCACCTTTGCCGCCGGCACAGCTGAGCTCTCCGTTGTCGAAACCGAACAGCTGGGCCACCTTCTTGACGGCCTGGTGCAAAAGCCAACTCTGGTTCTCGAAATCAACGGTTGTCTTGACCCTGAAGCTGACCGCCTGGCAATGAAAACTACGCAATTCACCACTGCCTATCAAACGAAAGTAGATGATGACTCACCCAGTCTTAAACAACAGGGCAAAGCATTAAAAGCGCTCTACATTGAAAAATTCAGTAAAGAAAAATTTAACCAGCTTAAGGACAGCTTCAAACAGCAAGTTGCCGACGCAGATCCAGCGACTCAGTCCAAAGACGAATTGGCACTTCGCCTGAATCAGGACATTCGAGAGCAACTCATTGAAGCTGAACAGGTGTCGAACCAAGCTTTGCCAGAATTAGCAATGCAACGGGCCAATGCGGTTTATCAATGGTTAACCAGCGCCACACTTGCTGGCGATGAAGCCCTGCCCGCATCGCGGCTACAGCTAATGCCGTCGGTTGAAGAGGTCGTTGAGAGCCCTATCGGCATAGCCTGTCCGCTAGCACTCACTGTGCACTAGACCGGCACTGACCAAAACCCAGGTCGTTAGCCAATGAGGCCGCGACCAGCTTTATCGACAGCCCGTTAAAACCGGAGTCTTGCATC
>QNFC01000194.1 GCA_003645395.1 Gammaproteobacteria bacterium | reverse complement strand
TATGCGGCCCGGCACACTTCATGGTCTTCAATCCCCGCTCAAGACAGCTTTTGGCGGCGGTTCCGTCCTGCCGCGAGGTCGCGGCCTTGCGGCCCAGCGACGGACTCGAATTCGCGCCGTTTGGCATGCCGGCGGCGCCGGGGCGACTGGCCCTTGACCCGGGCCACCGCAAACTCCTGGTGGTTTTCAGTCAGAATGCCACCTTGGGTATCTATGATGCCAATCGGGGGTCGTTGCAGGGCATGATCGAATTGGGCGGCCTGCCTCATGCGGTGGTTGCACCGTGAGACGACAGCACCGGTGCCTGCACTTTGTGGTGATGCTGTGTGTCTGGGCGGCAGGCTCGGCGCAGGCCGCGCTGTGGGATCCCTTCAACGGTTACGTCGATCTTTCGGCGGTCCAGGCCGAGGTCGACGGCATTAAAGAGAATTCCCTGCGCGAAGATTACAATATCGCTTTCCAACAGAAACTGGCGCCGTGGGTTGATATGCGCGTTGCCTATCGCTACTTCAAATTCGATCAGGCCTTTGAATTTGATCCCGGCGCCTATCGCCAGGAAAAACAACCCAGTGCCGAGTTGCGGTGGAACCACCCGCAATTTCAGGTCAGCGGTTCGGTCATGCGCCGCGAGGTGGAAACCCCGGCCCAGGGCACGGTGATCACCAATACGACCCAGGCCGTGGCCAAGACCAAACCCGAACGCTATCCCGTCTTGGAGCTGCGCTACGACGAACAGCATTCGTATTTCGCCGAACTCAGGGCGGAACGCGATATTCGAAACCGCCGCCTGCAGGCGGCGGCCAGTCTGGATCGCGAACACCACGACTATTCCTATACTTTCACCCACGATGTATCGGACAATGTCGTTTCGAACCAGACATCCAGCGGAAATCGTCATTTGTTGCGCTGGCGGGGGCAGGGCCGGCCCGGCAATGGAAAAATGCGGCTGACGGGCAACTACAACTTCAGCCACGTCGACCAGACGACGGTGAATAAGAACGGCGGGCCGGTCCTGCGGCCGTTGCCGGTCCTGGTGGGACTCTACCTCCAGAGCGATACGCCCGATCTGGCGATCCTCTTGCCGCGCTCGGGCCTCGTCGACGGCAGCACGACCGAACCGGTCATACCGGAAATCGATCTCGGCGGCGCCAATGAAAACCACAACCTCGGGGCGGACCTCGGCAGCGTCCACCGGGTCGGGGCGCTCTATGTCTACACCGACCGTCCGTCGGGTCAGCAGGTCGGTTGGGAAATCTGGGTGTCCAATGACAATCTGACCTGGCAGTTGCGGACGGCCAATCCCCGGCAGGTGTTCAATGGTGCTCTCAATCGCTACGAACTGAGCTTCGACGCCGTGGTCTCCCGCTATATCAAGGCGGTGAATTCCGGGCTCAACGACGTGGCGCAGGTCTTTGTCACGGAACTGGAAGTTTTTGAGCAGCTCTCGGATTTTCCCGAAGATTCGATCACCGCCCTGTCGCACCAGTTGGATGGCCGCCTGGACTATCGATTCAACGAAAAATGGCGCGCCAGTTTCGACCTTTCATTCCAGGTGGACGAGAACCCGGGGCGCCGCGGTGACCGCTCCCGCGGCGCCGCCGGCACGCGGGTCAACTACGTTGCCTCGCCGACGGTATCGCACAACTTCAATTGGCAGCTTTCGAATCAGTGGTATGAGGTGGGGGATGCCGACGTCAGGGAAAATACGGCCACCTACACCTTGGTCCTGACGCCCCTGGAGACCCTGCGCGGCTCGGCCTCGCTCAGCGACCGCATCACCTGGCTGGGCAACGACTGGGCCCAGCGCAATACCAGCGCGGCCCTGGACGCAAATACCGACCTGCTGCACGGTTTGAACCTGAATGTCGGCGGCGGGGCTTCCGTGTTCGACGACGCCCTGGCCGACCTGAACTACCAGTCGTGGAACGTGCGGGCGCGCCTTGAAGCCGCCTTGACAAGTACCCTGGATTTATCACTGGATGCGACCCACTTCGAGTCGCTGGAAACGAACGCGGACGACAGGCGGCTGCGAAGGATCTATGGTGTCGGCCTGGACTGGAGAATGACGCGGGACGTGTTTGCCCGCCTGAGCCTGCGGGATACCAGGGAAGAAACAAACCGTTATAGTATCGACGGTCTGCTCAGTTGGAATATTCTGCCGAGCCTTTCGGTCTCGGCCCAGCACTATGAGCTCGGTGTTGACGAAGTGGTGACGACTTTGCGTCAAAGTATCAACTTGAATTGGGAAATGACCAGACGCGCCAACGTATACCTGCGGTTGGCCAAGGTGGACCTGTCCGGCAGCGGCGGCGATCGGACCACGTCCTTTCAACAGGGGTTCAGAATCGGTTTCTGACCCCGGAACAGGTGGAGTTCATGAAGCAGATCACTCTGGCCCTGGCACTTCTGCTCGCGTTGTTCGGCGGGGGCTGCGGCGGTACGGGAGCCACCAGGTTCATCCATCCGGAATTCGACTTCTCTTTCGTGGAGAACGTCGCGGTGGTTCCGTTTGAGAATCTCTCGGACGCTCAAGGTTCGGGTGCTCAGGCGACCCGCTACTTTGTCACGTCGCTGCTGGCGTCGGATGCGTTTTTGGTGATTGAGCCGGGCGAGGTCGCCCGCGTGCTCGAGACCCAATCACTCGTGCGGACCGCTCAGCTCACCGATGCCCAGATCAAGGCGGTCGGCCGTGATTTGGGCGTACAGGGGCTTTTTCTGGGTACCGTGAGCGAGTCGGCATCCCTGCGCTCCGGGTCGACCACCGTCAGTGTGGTGACGGTCGTGATTCGCCTGGTGGAAACCGAAACCGGCGCGACCGTCTGGTCGGCGACCAACAGTGACGACAGCGCGGGCTTCTGGTCGACGCTCTTCGGCACCGGCCAAAAATCGCGCAGTGAAGTGATGCGCCGGTGCATCGACGGTTGCCTGGACACCCTGCTGGATTAGGAAGGTCATGCGCACCGGTCGACATACAGTCCTGGTTGTTGTGGTTGCTCTATATGTCGCACTCAGTGCGTCAGCCGGCTTTGCCGTACAGCCGGAATCCGCCGTACCGGACACCGTTGATCTGGCCGTTGTCCCTTTTGCCAATAATACCGGCCAAAGCGATGCCCACGCCCTGCTCATGCCCCGGCTCGAACGCCTGTTGACCGAGCGCGGACTGACTCTGGTGACCAGCGGTGAACTGCGCCCGCTGTTGCGGGAACACCGGGTGCGTAGCCGCGGCTGGATCGGCAAGCACGGGGCGCGCTTGATCGGCCGTGAGACCGGAACCGGCTTTCTGCTTCTGGGTTCCTGGGATGTCCTCAAGACGTCGGGCAATCTTGAAATCGGCGTCTCCCTGCGCATCCTCGATTTGGAAAACATGGTGCTGATTCACGCGGTCAGTGTGGCCGGCACCGGCGAAGATGCGGTCAGCTGGTTGGATCTGGGGCGGGTGGAAGACCTTGAACTGCTGGCCGACAGCGTGCTGGAACGGGCTGTCGACGAGCTGATCCCGTACCCGGAATACGCCGCGGTCAGGCCTTCATGGCGCGGCTGCAACCATGTTGCGGTGATTCCGCTGGACGACTATTCAGCCACCGAACACGCGGGCGACATCGTGACCAATATTCTTCTTTCTGGACTCCTGTCGGCTGGCTATTTTGTGGTGGAGCCCGGCTTTGTCAGGGAGTTGGGTCTGGCCCGGGAAGTGATGAACAGGGGTGGGGTTGATTGCGGCAGCGCGCAGGCCATTCTGGATTCCCTGGGCGCCTGCCAGGTGATTACCGGTGCCGTGCAGAGATTCGATCCGTCACGAGGTCTGCCTACGGTGAGCGTTCCTCGTTTCGCCGCCGGATTTCGGGCCAGCAGCACCAGAAACGGCACCTTGTATCTGACTCGTGAAATCGAGGGCACCGGCGGTGATGATGACGGCATTTTTCAGCTGGGCCGGGTCCACGCCATCACGCCGTTGATAGTCGAAAAAATGAACAGGTTCATCGACGACCTGCTTGCCGCTAATCGGAAGGACATCATCCATGGACCGAAGAAGCACTAGAGAAAATCGCGGCCTGCTGTTGAGCCTGCCTGCCGCCGTCCTGATGCTGATCGCCGTCGCGGCGCTCTGCGTCGGCGCCGAGGCGCCGCCCGACACCTTGATCCTGGTCAACGGCGACCCCATCACGACG
>QNFC01000193.1 GCA_003645395.1 Gammaproteobacteria bacterium | reverse complement strand
CTGATGTCCTGGTTGAACCTGGACGCCACTCAAAGCCACGGCAGTTTGCCAGCGATCGAGATTGTGCCCCTTGAGTGTTGGCAGATGAGGTTCCAGAGTTGCTACCTCTTTTTCCATCAATTTAATCGCGTCGGCAGCGTTGAGGCGATCATACTCATGGACGATAGCGTTGTAGGTTTTAGCATTTTCTATACGCATTTTGAGGGCGGCATCAAGACATGCCTGATAGTTGTCATAATGGTTGAGGCGCAAATGGGTATTGGTGGCTTTCCCATTGCGCAAATTACGCAGCGAAATTGATAACACTTCTGTTTCCGATCCAGTGCGACTGACTTCCGTTCGCTGATAAATTCCCGCCCACCCAGTGTTGCTACGTGACGAACGCGCGTTCAGTGCCAATTCCCTGATCTGTATAGCGCGCGGAAAGCCGTGCTCTAAATAGAGCTCGTTGCGGGCTATCAGGCAGCGTCTTAACGCATCTTCATAGGTGGAGATGCCGAAAAACGGCTGATGCTCGATTCCGTCGACTTTGTACTTTACTTGCCAGCCGTTGACGTATTCCCCAATGGCTCGAGTTATATTCATGAATTCCAATGTAGTCTTCCTTTAGGTGTTCGCTCGTCAGGTTTAACTTCTTTCGGCGGCGAACGTCGAAACTGTATTCATTTCATCGCGTATTGCTTTCGTCGTTATGTCGTAAGTAATTTTGCGTTCCAGAATTAGTCTCTAGTACCGGGGCTAGAGTTCAAACGCTACTATCCCAATCCACATGCTTTTGCCAGTAGCTCGTAAGTTTTCAGGCGATCGGCAAAGTGATAGGTGACCGAGACAACGCTGATTTCGTCGCTGTCATATTGGTCTGCCAGCGTGTGTAACTGGTCTCTGCAATCGTCGGGGGTGCCGATTACTGCGTGATCTAGCTGATCCTGAAATCCCGCTTTTTCGCGGTCGCTAAAGTCATCGTAAAGAGCTTCTACTTCTTCCGGTGAAGGCAGCGGAATGATTTGCCCCTGGTACATCGCTTTAAATATCCACATAGCCCGTGTTCCGGCAATACGAAAAGCATCGTCGCGATTCTCCGCGCAGGTTGCTGCCACCGCAATCATGTGTTGCGGCTTAGCCAGACCTGGCGAGGGCACAAAGGCATCGCGATATTGGTCGATAATTTCTGTTGGTCGGTCGTGGGTGCCAATAAAAAGTGCCAGCGCAAAGGCTGCACCGAGCTGACCGGCCATGGCCGCGCTGCCATCGCTGGAGCCGAGCATCCAGATTTCCGGATTCTCAGGCACGTTTGGAGCCGTTTCTAATGATTTGAAAGGGTTGTCGTCTGGCAGGTTGTCATAGAGGTGCCCCATGATCTGATAAACCTGATGGGGGTACGCCTGCGGGTCGATTTGCTGGCGCGGGTAAGAGAGCGCAGCTGATGCTAGCCCGTCGCCACCGGGTGCCCGGCCAACGCCCAGGTCGATACGCCCGGGGTGCAGCACCGACAGCATGCGAAAGGTTTCGGCGATTTTGAAAGGGCTGTAATGGGTCAGCATTACGCCACCTGTACCAATGCGCATGTTGGACGTAATTTGCGCCAGGTGACCGACCAGAATTTCCGGACAGGGACTTGAGTACGCAGAGGTGCTGTGGTGTTCAGCGATCCAGTAGCGCTTATAGCCAAGCTGGTCACAGGCCTGAGCAAGTTTGATCGTATCGCGAGGGCCTTGACTCGGCAGCGCGCCGTCGTGAACAGGTGACTGGTCAGTCACGCTCAAAGAGAGTTTATTTTTCATGAAATCCGGTAGAAACGAGGGAGAAAGGTCTGGGGAGGGTGTTCAGAGATTGTTAGCAGTCGTTAGCTAATACAGTAGCGAGCTACTACGAACTACTGCTAATGCAGTAAGTTAGATAATTCTAATATAAACGACCGTTTAATTCAAAATCGAGATTGTTTACACGGGTTGGTCTTTGATTCTTTTCGTGGCGGTCATCAACTCCAGCGCTTGCACGCGTAGATCATGCAGAGCTGACTTGATCGCCGGACCTTTCAGTCCCTGATCAATCAACGGCCCTACCTCAACTGCTGCGGCCAGTGCGAGCGCCTGGCGCAGTCGTGTAGCCTGCGGATAGCAATTTTCTTCACTGCTGAGGTTATTCCGGGCGCGAAAATCAGCTTCACAGGCAATGATGAAATCATCGAACCTTTGTGGCCGGCGAAAGGCATCGGTCGCTTCGAGTAGCGATGAGAGTGATCCCGCGTCCAATGTCAGCGCCTGATGGCAGGTTGCGTGGTGCTGAATTGCAAGCTGGGTCAGCTGTTGCCAGTTTTTTGGTACCGAGAGGCGTTGGCATAAATGATTCCCCCATTCAATCGCCTCTGGTTGCGCTATCGCATCTAGTGAGGTGGATGCGCATAGCAGGGCCGCAAAGCGGATATCGCCTTTGGGAGATAGGGTGGCTGCCACGGCAAGCGCAAGCTCTCCGTGTTTGCCTGAGTTCTCGTCGGTGGCTGGGTCGATGTCGTAGCGCTGGTCGAGTTCGGGGGCAATGACCTGATAGGCACTGCACTGCCTCAAGACCTGAATGAAAATCTGGGGGTCTGAACCCGCCAACGCGGTTTGCCATTCCTGCCAGACTCGCTCGGTCACCAGGTGACCAGCTTCGCCGTTATTGACCATTTCAGTCATCAAAATCAGTGTCTCGGTGGCGATTTCAAACCCAAATTGGTTAAAGCGGGCAGCAAAACGGGCTGTGCGCAAAATTCGTACCGGATCTTCGCGAAAAGCAGTCGAGACATGGCGTAGCTTTTTTTTCCGTAGGTCGTCGAGACCGTCGTAAGGATCAATGATTTTGCCCGAAGCATCTTCTGCCATCGCATTGATCGTTAAATCTCGGCGGAGGAGATCCTCCTCAAGAGAAACTTCGGGGCTAAAATCTACGCTAAATCCATGGTACCCCTCACCAGTTTTGCGTTCGGTGCGGGCGAGGGCGTACTCTTCATGGGTGTCGGGATGCAAAAATACGGGGAAGTCTGCGCCGACTTGCCGAAACCCCAACGCTTTCATCTGTTTCGGCGTTGCACCGACGACGACGTAATCGCGATCTTTGACCTCGATACCGAGCAGGCGGTCACGGACTGCGCCGCCCACCAGGTAGGTTTTGAGTTTATTCTGCATTCGGTTCGCGGTTAGAACTCGCTGAGTACTGAGTAGCGGCTTATTATCCTCCTGTCGGAGCCAGGTGTGTGAAGCTATACCCAGAGGGTTATAAGTGAGTCGTTCTTTTCGCTGCATGCTAGTCGGTCTATTGATATTTATGTCGGCTTGTTCAGTATTTGCGGCGGCTGAAATTCGGTTGCGCCTGAATGACGCCATCGGCGAGAGCTGGAGCGCACAACAGATAGAGCTAGTAGTTGAATACACCGCAGAAGAACCGTCGCTGGAGCTGACGGTCGGGCAGCTGCAGTTGGCTGGTTGGCCCGCGGCTTTTCGTGATCTGCAGCTCGAGTGTCGCTTAGCTGAATCCACAGCAGGGTCGTTGGCGTGTCAGCAGAATGATGCTCAGATGGTGGTTGGGCAACCAGGTGCTGAACAGGTTTTAAAGCTGAAGATCGGTTTTACCGTGGACTGGGTGAGTGGAGAAATTACCGGTTCGACCCTGCAAATAGACACCGATCGGATGGGTATCGACGCTATTGTTGCCCTGTTGCCCGTGGACACTGCTCAAGCGTTGTCACGCCAGGTTTCAGTCAGCTCCGGTGAGTTGGCGGGTGGCGTGAAAATTTCTGCCCAGCATGGCGAACTTGCCAGCGTTGCCGGATCAGTCAATCTGTGGGGTGTCTCGTTTAGTAATCCCATAGGTACCCAGGCGGGTGAAAACCTCTCCGCGCAGGTTGATTTTTCTACCGAGCTTACCGGTGATAATCTGGCATTTAGTCTGACCAGCCAATTTATCGGCGGTGATTTATTTATCAATCCGCTATTTTTCTCCTGGGCTGAAAACCCTCCTTCGTTGACTGCCCGCGGCGGTTGGTCGGCGATTGATCAACGGCTGGTGTTTAGCGCCAGCTATCGGCATCCGCAGCAGTTGGATATGGCCGGCGGCGCAGAGCTTTTCTGGTCAGATAATGTTGTGCAGCTGCAGTCAGCGTTCGGCTGGATCACCGCAGAAAATCTTGCTACCTCCTATCAGGCCT
>QNFC01000192.1 GCA_003645395.1 Gammaproteobacteria bacterium | reverse complement strand
TCATCGACTGCAATCCCGGCCTGCGACAGCTGCGCCGGCAGTTGCGGAATCATCTGTTGCAAATGAGCGGACCACTGATCGGCAGGTAACGCCGCTAATCGACACAGGTGCCGATGCACCAGCACACCAATAATCCGCGCTGACTCGCCGGCCCAATCAAATTCGACTATCTCAGCCAGGTCAACCTGATCGACAATCGATTCATCTGCCCCAGCAATGACCACCGATGGACGTAATTCTGGCAACTGCCACTCATTGCTGAGTCGACGTCGGTACAACGACAATTCTGTCGTAGTCGCCGGGGAGGATTGTGCCGGAGTTTCATTGTCATCCGCCGTCTGGCTAAAGCGTGCACCTAACCCTGGCCAGAGTGCCGCTAGCAACGAGTTTGATGCCGGCTCTTTAAGCTCATTGTCGTCATCCCGTTTTAACACACCGAACAGGTGAACCTCGTAACGGGCCCGGGTCAGCGCCACGTAAAGCAGCCGCAGCTGCTCTTGCTGACTACGCACTTTCTCTAGTGATCGTATGTAGTTATAGACCGGGTGGTGTTCGTCATAGGCGGAGCGAATCGGTGCCAGAAGCAGCTCACCACTGCTGTGTGCAGTGGCATGTTCCTCCCAGGCCAGCAGTGGCGAATCATCGTGGCGTCCGGTTTTATCCAGCGCCGGAATAAACACTCGATTGAATTGCAGCCCTTTTGATTTATGGATCGTCATCACCTGCAGCAGCTCACTATCCAGCTCGCCGCTGCTGCGATACCGCTCGGTAATCAACCGGTTGAGCTGCTCAATTGACAACTCCCGACCGTCACCCTGACTGTCATCGAGTAGCCGCAGGAAATCATCAGCATCGCTCAAACCTATACGGCCAGTTAACACGGCTGGCCCACCCAGTGCGAGCCAAAGCGATTCAACCTGCTGGCGCAAACGCCGACCCCGGTTACCCGTCACAGCTAAATAGTGGGTAATAAAGTTGTTCGCTCGCCGCTGTCCATCATCACTCATCGCGGCTCGTGACGCTTCTGGCTTTGCCAGGCTCGCCGCAATCGAGTTACCAGCGGGCTCGTCGGTTAATAGTAGCGTCATATCCGCCAACGTCAGCCCAACACACGGGCCCAATAGCAGCGCCATCCAGCCTACCCGGTCAGCCGGATGCAGCAATGCTCGGGTGATAGACAGCAGATCCAGCACCGCATCGCTCTGGGCCAAGGTTTGCAGCTCAACTGCCTGAAACCGAATGCCCCGCGCCCGTAACAGCGGCAAAATCGCCAGCAGATGACTTTTGTTTTTCACCAAAATAGCATCACCACTACCCGCCTGCGGTGCCGTCAGCAGATCTGCCAATGCACTGGCCTCATCGCTGCGAGCAGCATCGCCGCTAAAGCCGTGGCAAAACAGCCCAGATCCAGCACCGCCGGGCCGCGTCAGCGTGGAGGGGGAGAATTTCACCGCACCGCGGTCGATATCATCTGCGGCGGGGAACAGCCCTGAGAACAGTCGGTTATTGGCCTCAACCAGCTGCCCATCGGAGCGAAAATTAGCCGTCAGCGTCAGCGGCTGCAGTCGTAGCTCACCCACCGGCTCCTGCCGCGCTCGCAGAAACAGGCCGACATCCGCCTCGCGAAACCGGTAGATCGACTGCATCGGATCCCCCACCAGAAACAGGGTGCGACCATCGTCCGGCTGCCAACCGGCGGTGAGCAACTCAATCAGCCGATATTGCAGCCAGGAGGTATCCTGAAATTCATCCACCAGAATGTGCTGCAGCCGGTAATCCAGCGCCAGCGCCAACTCGGTGGGGCCTTCGCCATCACTAAGCGCCTGCAACGCCCGCAGTGATAGTTCGACAAAATCCCCCTCGCCACGCTGCTGAAACACCAGCTGCAATTCCGCCGCCGCATAGTGCAGCACCACCACCAGGGCACGAATTAGCTCTCCATCCTCTGCACTAATGGCCGGCCTCGGCAGGCCGCGCAATTGCACCAGCAACGCCAGAGCATCAGGGGTCTCTTTGAGCTCATTGAGCAGCTGAACCAGCGCGGCTTTTTTCTCCGCCGGCTCACCTTTACCGGCGGGAAAGCCCTGATTCTTATTCGGCGCTTTGCGCACTCCGCCATCATTGGTCAGCAACAACCCGGCCACAGCTAGCCAGTAGTCCAGTGCAAACAGTGATTCCGATGCAACCTCCGTCGGCAGCTGCAGAGCGGCTCCGCGCTCCTGAAGGTTGTCAGCGGCATAACTCACCAGGTCGGTCAGCTCGAGAAACCAGCCTTGCGGCATCGCCGCTAGCCAGTCGCTTAAACCCTGTTCGCAGACCCGTGTCAGGCTCTGTTTCATCTCATTAATAAATTCAGCAAACTGCGCCGGGTGCGGCAGCAGCTTCAGCCACTGATCACGGTGAGCAAGCATCTGCACCAGCAGTCCTTCCAGCTGACTGCGCCGGTTATCCAGATGACGCAGCAGCGCCATCAACTCCTGCTGGCAGGGCGATTCCTGATCAATACCCGCCAGTAACTCCCGTACCGCCTGGCGATAGAGCAGCTGCGGATTATCGGTTGGACTCAGCTGCACACCACTGCCGGCAAGCAGTGGCAGCGCCTGATTCAGTCCCTGACTGAACGCATCAATAGTCAAAATACGCAGGCGGCCAGGCTGATCATTAATGCCCCACTGCAGGCGACTATCCTGGTCATTAACCGCCTGTGCCAGGTGCCAGCCCTCAGCGCTGAATTCATCCACTGGCGGCTGATCACCATCCTTTGTGGATGACAGTAGCTGCAGCACTCGGGCGCGCATTTCAGCCGCTGCTTTACGGGTAAAGGTGATCGCCAGCACCTGTTCAGGCTGCTCTACGACTGCTAGCAGCGCCAGATAGCGACGAATCAGCAGCTCGGTTTTACCCGAGCCCGCCGGGGCCTGAACAATACAGGAGTGATGAATATCTAGCGCCTGCTGACGAACATCGAAATCGGCTAGGCGACTCATGCCCGAACCACTCATGACAGCCCCCCCCGGCTTGAAGCACCCAGCTCCGCCGGCGACTCATCATCAATCGCCTCACGATTTGCATCGATGCGGCAGACCAGCTTAAGTTCACAGTAGTTACACACCGCCGGCCGGGCGGGGGCAATCTGTGCCTCACCCGCCGAATACTCTGCCGCCAGCAGCTCGAGTTGTTGCCACCACTGATCACGCAGATCCGGCCAGCGGGGATCGTCTTTGGCACCGCGCTGGTTCGGCACCAAACCACCCTCACCTGCTTCGACGAATTTCATACTCTTCGGTTTAAGCTGGGCCACGGCGACCCCGGCCGCATCATCAAATTGGGTTTGATAGAGTGGCAGTTGCGGCGACAGTAGACGCTCCTCCAGCCAGTCCTTACGCCGCGCCTCGCCGCTTTTGTAATCGATAATCACCGGTCGACCATCGGCCAACCGATCGACCCGATCGACCCGGCCGCTGATTTTTATCTGGCCAACCTGCAGTTCAAGCTCCTTCTCAAAGGCTTCTACCGTAAACGGTTCGCGCTTTAATTCTTCCCGCAGCCAGCGGCTGAGCAAATTTTCCAGTCGCTCACTTTCCAGCAACTGCTCATTGTCGCTGGCAAGCGCGCTAAATTGACCCACCGCCGCTTCAATCGCCACGGCCAACGACTGCCGCACCTGCTGCTGAAGCTGCTCATCACTCATGGCCAGTAATTGCTCGCTGCCCCCCACCGCTCGCCAGAACTGCTCCAGCGCGTGGTGCATCAGGTTGCCCCGTTGCAAATTATCCAGGCCCGGTTCAGGTTCCGGCGGCTCTTCACTGCCCAACCGACGGCGAATATACGCTTTAAACGGGCACTCCGCCTGCTCCTGAAATAGCCCGGCACCTCCTTTAGCTACCGTCTGCGTTGGCAGTGGTAAACCAATTACGTCCTGATATTCATCAACCAGCGCCGGAACATTCTCCGCCTGTTCAAAAACACGGCTTGCCACCAGGTTCGGCTGCCCGGCCAGCCACTCAGCTGGCAAAGTCTGCACGTTGCTCCAGTCGGTGAGCTGGCTCGGCGTGCGCTCACCCTCCTTACCCGATTGCGCGTAACTCAAATAGACCCGATTGGCGCTGATATTCCAGCTCGCCAGTTGTTGCTGCGCCGCCTGCAGCCGCCACTCCGGTGAACTGCCGGGCATCTGCAACCGCCGTTGCAGCGG
>QNFC01000191.1 GCA_003645395.1 Gammaproteobacteria bacterium | reverse complement strand
TTTTGATAGGCGGACTGTGCTGCTTCAGCCTAGTCAGGCGCCGACTGCACGCAAATTTTTATTTGACAAGGCACCGGTGACAAATAGTGAGTTACTGGATTTTGGTTTTACGCACGCTGATTTGTTTTAGTTGAAGTTAGACGCTTTGCAGGAGGGTTTTACAATGAGTAACAGGCTGATGTCTGCAGTGCACAAGAAACGGGTAAGTAGATGGATGAGTATGGCGGCGGCCTTGGTTATTACCATGCCCTCTTTAGCCGTTGCCGGCGGGGCGTTGTTTCCCGAATTAACGGAGACCGAATTAGCGGCGATACGCGGTATGTACGTTTCCAGGTCGAGAGTTCAGTATTTTGGTTTGTCCATGAGAACGCAGTGGGCGTCGCGAGATCGTAGTTTCCATGACGTGGGCATGAGGGTCAGCCTACGGATGAAGGGAGAGGGAGACAGGCCCAAACTGAGCATCAGAAAATCAGGTTCCCCCGGAACGAAACTGGTCAGTGCTTCAGTGCCAGAGCTGGAGGTGGATCCTTCGCTTGGGCAGATTGGCGGTGCAGTACAGAGTATTCAGGTTAGCGGCGTTGATAATACCGTTCACAACGCGGTAGCGATAAACATCGTTGATTTGGAGAATGTAGCCGGAGCGGCCGGGGCTGTGACGCTTCCCACGGGCAGTCAGGCATACCAGACAGACAACGGCGTAACGACGAACTTTGTCGCCGATAATGGGTCATTAGGCTACAGTGTCGTAACAAACGAAGGTATTGTTACCCAGGCTCTTGCCCGAAATGGAATCTCGAACACCAGTCAACTTTTACAAGCTGTAAATATTGTTGGTAATGGTCAGACTATTCTTAACTCCGTGAGGCTGGATGTTGCACTCGACAATACGGAACAATTACGTAGCGGTGCGGCCAGCTTGGGCCTTGCAAATGTGATGTTACGATAAAACCTAAAGCGCAGAGCGCGGTAAGGTTAACGTGCCGAACCGTATCTTTTATATTTTCAAAGAGGAATTGCTGTGCGCTCTGTATACGGGTAGTTGCTAAAGTGAGATGAGATTGCTGCCGATAAGGTAAAAGGCGGATTATGTCGGTATTTTTCAGCTGGCACCCACGTTGTTTATCAATTATTTTTTTACTGAGCTTTTATGCGAATACCAGGCCTGTTTGTTCTAGGGGCGACGTTAGCGTTGCCGAGTGTTGTGCTTTTAGCCGCAGAAGTGCCGGCTGAGAACCCTCGGAAACTCGCGTCGGTCACCGAGAGTGATTCTGACAAGATCGCCCGGATGATGCGTGAAATTGATCAACTAAAAAATGTCAATCAGCAGGTGATGCGCCAGATTCAGAAGCTTGAACACGAGCTTATAAATACAGTGGCCTCAGACAAGCCGGCTGCTGTGAGCGTGCCAGCGCCCCCTATGGAGGCGCAGGCGGCGCGGCCTGAGCAGGCTGAAAAAGAGCCTCAAAGAACAGCTGAGGCCAGCCGTAGTGTTACTGATCTCGAGAGAGAAGTTCATGTTACGTTTAACCAAACGTTCTCGCTGGAGTTGGGGTTTGAATATGCCCATTTTGACCAAAGCCAGCTTGCGCTCAATGGATTTTTAGCGCTTGATGCAATTTTTCTGGGCGACATCAGCGTTGACGAAGTCGAAGCTGATATTTACAGAACTACATTGGTAGGTCGTTGGGGTGTTACGGACAGAATACAGCTGAACCTTGATATACCCTATATCTATCGAGAAACGAAAGTCCGGTCTCGTGGTGCGCAGTTGGGTTCGAAATTAGTTACTGAGTCAACTGTGGACAGTAACGATCTTGGTGACATTTCTTTGGGTTTGAGTTATCACCTGTTTCCGGAAACCGTTAGTCACCCTGATGTTGTTTTAAGCATGAGTGTAACCGCACCTACCGGCAAAGACCCTTACGGAATCGATGCGATTACGGATCCGGATGGCGATAATACCAATCTGCAAATTCCAGATGACTTGCCGACCGGTAGTGGTGTGTGGTCTCTGTCTGGTGGCGTGTCTCTTCTCCGAACGACGGACCCCGCAATTTTATTTTCAAATCTCTCTTATACCCATTATTTTGCGGAGGATTTTAGCGACCTGGGCGTTAGACCAGGGGCGCCTGATCAACCGGGTGAAGTAAAGCTCGGTGACTCCATACAACTAGGTTTGGGTATTGCGTTTGCCATCAACGAAAGAACAAGTTACAGCATGTCCTTTACGCAACGTTTTTTTGACCATGTTGAAATTAAGCCAAAAGGCGGTAGAACTAATGAACTCGTGGGCTCGGATGCGTCAGTTGGGACATTCGATGTTGGTGTAACTTATGGATTGACTCGTAATTTATCGTTAGTGACCAATCTTGGGCTTGGCCTGACTAATGATAGTTCTGATTACAAGTTTAGTCTTCGCTTTCCTTATCGATTCTAGCGGGTCGTTAAGTGGCCACCCGCCGGTGGGTGGCGTGTATGTAACAGGCTTGGGTTTAATCGCGGGTTGTCGGGCGGTTGCCACTTCCTATTTCTGCGGTTCAGAAACAAGCTTGAATTATCTCTATCCGATGAACGCAATTTCTTAGTAGTTCTACTCTTGTCTTATTCTGATCAAGATTCGGGATCTCTGCTTATGTCGGGGAGGTTTTTTTTGTAAAACTGTTGGGATAAGTCGCTGCATGGTTATTCAATTCGACCCCAGAACTGGCCAGGTAAAACTTTACACAACTAGCGGCTGTCATCTGTGTGACGACGCGCTTGTGTTGTTAAAGCAGGCCCAACTGGCAGTTGAGCTGGTGGAAATTGCTGACGATGATAGTCTGTATCATCGCTACGGGTTGCGTATTCCTGTGGTCGCTCGTGTGGCCGGAGGTGACGTAACTGACGAGTTAAACTGGCCGTTTGACGCAGACCTGCTGGCAAGTTGGTTAACGCTAACTTGCTAGTCCAGTTGTACAAACAGCTAACAACAAAAAACCCCGCCAAAGCGGGGTTTTTTGTTGTTACTACTGGTTACGTTTTAGTCGTCGCCGCTGAACGCCGCCATCAGGCTTAACAGGTGGATGAACAGATTGTAAATATTCAGATAGAGTCCAACCGTGGCCAGAATGTAGTTGGTCTGGTAACCGTGAATGATGTTGCTAGTGTCATAAAGAATGAAACCGGACATAAGCATTACGACCACGGCGCTAATCGCCAGCGACGCCGCAGGCACTGGAAAGAACATAAGCCCAACCATTGCCAGTACGGCCACGATCATGCCGGCCATCAACATGCCGCGCATGAAGCTGAAATCTTTGCGGGTGGTCAGCACATAGGCAGACAAGCCAAGAAAAGTCACCCCAGTGCCGCCCATGGCCATCATGATTAATTCAGTGCCATTGCTGTACATCTGTATGTACATGTTGAGCAGTGGGCCGAGGGTCATGCCCAAAAACCCAGTCCAGGCAAAAAGCACCGGCAGTGCCCAGACGCTGTTACGCAGGGCGTTAATGGCGAATAGACCACCAAACATCACGACCAAGGAGATAATCAAGCCTGGGTGGGGCAGGTTTAGTGTCATTGCCAGTGCGGCGGTGCCGGCACTGAACAGGAGCGTCATTGCCAGTAGGGCGTAGGTATTACGCAATACCTTGTTGGTGGCCAGAACTGACTGCTCACCCCGTGTTGCGACTGTGTCAAAAGAGTAGTCGTTAGCCATGAATAAAATCCTCAATATTGGTTGGTATTCGAAACGGAAATGGAACTGATCCATATGACCAGTAAAGCGGCGCTAAGTTTACATGCCTATTAACTAGTCGTGTTATCTGACGATGCCGCTAGCGCACAGGTGGGTAATTCCAGTATCCTATGCGCTCAAATCAAGCGCTCTTTCGGGGCGGCCCCGATCTTGGGGGCTTTGGTCTGATAAGTCTCCCGGAGAGGTGGCTGAGTGGTCGAAAGCACTGGTCTTGAAAACCAGCGACGGGCAACCGTCCCAGGGTTCGAATCCCTGCCTCTCCGCCATATTTGACCGTCGCCGACGTCGGGCATACGCAATAATCCCCCAAACCCTTATTGCCAGGTGCTAGTCGCGCTCAGTCGCTGTCTGCGCAATGGAGTAGCCGCCATTTGGCGGTGACTTAGAATGAGCAGGCAATGATTAGCCGTTTTCGGCTGTTGCTAGCCTGGTTGCGGTAACAGTGCGTTGCTTTCAAATCAGT
>QNFC01000190.1 GCA_003645395.1 Gammaproteobacteria bacterium | reverse complement strand
TGACCGCCCGGTTAACAGCACCGGAAGCGAAAACCTTGGCAAATTTGACTCCCGAGTGGATCAACCCTGCTTCTTTCAATGCTGCGAGACTGACAATGTCGCCTTCAACAGCATTCAATTCAGAAAGCCTTATCTGAGCGGAAATCAGCTGTTTGGCAGACCGAAATCCACGCTTGGGGAGCCGTCGTTGGATCGGCATCTGACCACCCTCAAAACCAACCTTATGATAGCCACCACTACGAGACTTTTGACCTTTATGGCCTCTACCGCAGGTTTTACCGAATCCAGAACCAATACCACGCCCGACACGACGGCGTTCACGCCTGGAACCTTCGGACGGCGATAACGTATTTAGTTGCATTAGACTTCCTCTACCTTAAGCAGGTAAGTGACCTGGTTAATCATTCCGCGAATGGACGGCGTATCCTCAACAACCACAGTGTGGTTTATTCGCCGCAGACCAAGTCCCTTCACACACGCCTTGTGGCGCGCCAACCTCCCAATGGGGCTTTTGACAAGAGTAACTTGTATTTTATTTTCCGAAACCATATCAGCCCCTTAACTCTTCCACTGTCAACCCGCGCTTTGATGCAATTTGAGCGGGCGACTCCGCCTGAGCAAGTCCGTTTAGCGTAGCGGTCACGACGTTGATAGGATTGGTAGTACCAATACATTTAGCAAGTACATCTCGAACGCCCAACGCCTCGAACACTGCGCGCATTGCGCCGCCCGCTATAATCCCGGTACCTTCTGACGCGGGTTGCATATAAACCCTTGCCGCGCCGTGCTCTCCCCGGATGGCATAAAACAGAGTACCGTCATTGAGGTCTACCGTTATCATGTTTTTTCGAGCGTCTTCCATCGCTTTTTGGATGGCTATCGGCACCTCACGGGCCTTCCCCTGGCCGAAGCCGACTTTACCGTCGCCATCCCCAACAACAGCTAACGCCGAAAACCCGAACTGGCGCCCGCCCTTTACCACTTTTGCTACGCGGCGGATATTAACGAGTTTCTGTATTTCGTCTTGCTCAATTGCATCAGCACGAGCCATTGAAGTCTCCTAAATTTCTAGTCCGTTTTCACGAGCAGCATCTGCTAACGCTTTAATCCGGCCATGATACTGAAAGCCGGAGCGATCAAACGCCACTTTGTTTACGCCGGCTGCAATGGCTCGCTCGGCTATTACCTTGCCTACTGCCTTTGCACCTTCGATGTTGCCGGTATACTTAAGGGCATCACTTATCGAGTTCTCAAGCGTGCCGGCACTCGCAAGCACCTTGCTAGAATCTGCGCAAATCAATTGTGCGTATATATGGCGTGATGTACGGTGAACGCTGAGCCTTACCGCACCAAGCTCTCTAATTTTCGCCCTTGTCTTGCGTGATCGGCGCAGACGGCTTTGCTTTTTATCCATTTAACTAGCTGCTCCGGTTATTTCTTAGCTTCTTTGCGACGAACATGTTCGTCGCTATAACGAACTCCTTTACCCTTATAGGGTTCCGGTGGCCGTAGTGCCCGGATTTCCGCTGCAAATTGTCCTACCTTCTGTTTATCTAGACCTTTAACTACTATTTTTGTCTGAGAAGGGGTCTCAATTTCCAACCCTACGGGGATGTTTAAGTCCACGGGATGTGAAAACCCAAGTTGAAGATTCAAATTCTGGCCTTTGCTCTGTGCCCGGTACCCAACACCAACGAGATCAAGTTCGCGGGAAAAGCCGGCCGTAACGCCCTTAACCATGTTGTTGACCAATGCCCTTGTCGTGCCGGTCATAGCACCGGCGAATTTAGATTCGTCCATGGGCAAGAACTTGAGCACGCCGTTTTCCAGGGAGATACTGACTGCATTGTTAACTCGTTGCATTAACGTTCCTTTAGGACCCTTGACTGAAATGGTCCCTTCACTAATGATCGCTTCGCTGCCGTTTACGAGTTGTACCGGCTCTTTTCCTATTCGTGACATCTTAAATTCCTCAAGCGACGTAGCAGAGTAGCTCGCCACCAACACCGGCGTCGCGGGCCGCGCGATCTGTCATGACGCCCTTAGGCGTAGATACCACGGTGATACCCAGACCACGCTTGACTGCCGGAATCTCATTCGCACCGCGATATTGGCGCAACCCAGGACGACTGGCACGGTCGATTGATGTAATTACAGGCTTGCCGTCGAAATATTTCAGCGTAACCGCCAGGGACCGCTTATTACCGGGCTCCTCAGATACACTGTAATTCTCGATATAGCCTTCTTGCTTGAGCACATCTGCCAACGCAATCTTCAACTTGGACGCAGGCATAACAACCTGGACCTTCTGGCGCACAAGCCCGTTACGTAGCCGAGTTAACATGTCGGCAATTGGGTCGCTCATTGTCATTACATAAATCCTTTACTTCGCTCTCGTTTACCAGCTGGCCTTAACCATGCCGGGTATATCTCCGCGCATTGCGGCCTCTCGTAACTGAGTACGTGCCAAACCAAATTTCCGATAAACGCCCTTTGGCCGACCGGTGATCCGACATCTATTAACAACACGAACCGAACTGGTATCGCGGGGCATCCGCTGCAATTGCATTACTGCCGCGTCGCGCTCTTCATAACTGAGGCTCATATCGACAATAATGGCTTTTAGCCTAGATCGCTTTTCGGCTGCTTTGGCAACTGCTTTTTTGCGCTTTTCGTTGCGCAGAATGACTGATTTCTTCGACACGCAAAAGTCTCCTAAGTTTTGAACGGGAAACGGAACGCTGCCAGCAGCGCCCGGCCCTCATCGTCAGTGTTAGCGGTAGTCGCGATTGAGATGTCCATGCCCCGGATTTTATCAATTTTGTCGTACTCAATCTCGGGAAAGATTATCTGTTCTGTTACGCCCATATTGTAATTACCGCGACCATCGAAGGACTTTGATGACAAACCGCGAAAGTCACGAACCCTTGGGATGGCGATATTAATTAATCGATCAAGAAATTCATACATACGCTGTCCGCGCAAAGTGACCCGACACCCTACTGGCCACCCGTCCCGAATTTTGAAGCTGGCGACTGATTTACGCGCCATGCGCACGTCAGGCTTTTGCCCGGATATCGCTCTCATATCCGCCACCGCGCCTTCCATTGCTTTCTTGTCTGCCGCTGCCTCGCCAACCCCCATATTGAGGACCACCTTGGTAATCCTGGGAGTTTCTAGCACATTGCGGTAACCAAACTGATCCTGCAACTTGGGCATGATTTCGTTTTTATAAAGCTCTTGTAACCTACTCATGACCTAATATTCCTGTTTTTCAAGCGCCTAGTACTTCGCCATTTGATTTGAAATACCGGACCTTACGTCCATCTTCGAGTGTCTTGAAGCCAACTCGATCTGCCTTGCCAGTCACGGTATTCACCAGGGCGATATTAGAAGCATGCAGAGGCATCGCCTTACTGATGATCCCACCGGGCTGGTTGGCCGCGGGGTTAGGCTTCTGATGCTTCTTCACCATATTGACACCGTCGACAACCACCCGGTCGTTTTCCAGAACCTGGTTTATGACCCCTGTTTTCCCCTTATCTTTGCCGGCCAGCACCACCACGGAGTCATTAACTTTTAATTTACGCATCACTGACCCCTTAAATGACTTCCGGCGCCAACGATACCAGGCGCATAAAACTATCTGTCCGCAACTCTCTAGTGACTGGCCCAAAAACGCGGGTGCCAATAGGCTGATCGGCGTTATTAAGCAACACCACCGCATTGCTATCAAAGCGAATTAATGAACCGTCGGAACGCCTCACGCCGCTCCTGGTCCTTACTACCACAGCCTTATGAACCTCACCCTTAGCAACTTTTCCCCTTGGCGCAGCCTCTTTAATTGAGACCCTAATAACATCACCAATTCCGGCGTATCGCCGCTTGGAACCGCCAAGCACTTTTATACACATCACCCGCTTCGCGCCGCTGTTATCGGCAACTTCGAGCATGGTTTGCATTTGAATCATGACTATCTCCGAGCCTTTAATCGTCAACCATCGTTATAGAGTGCAGCGCACTACAATCAGTTACTTCGGTTAACTGCGTGCTTTCTCAACGACGCGCAGCAACCGCCAGTTTTTTGTTTTAGAAATCGGTCGGGTCTCTTCAATCTCAACAATGTCACCTTCGTTACATAGGTTGGATTCATCATGTGCATGAAACCGAGAGGACTTGCGGATGTATTTTTTATAAAGTGGGTGTTGCAGCCGTCGCTCAACTAC
>QNFC01000189.1 GCA_003645395.1 Gammaproteobacteria bacterium | reverse complement strand
GAACATCCGTGATCTCCGGTTCTGTAAGGTCTTAAAGAATGGGTTCGAAAAAAGCCGCTAATGGTACTAACCGACCTATCAGGTTACAACCATTTACTCTGGATACGTATCGCGTAATCACCCCCTCGTTGCCCATTGAGACAGAGACCACCCACGGAAGCTGCTGGCTTGCTCCTTGTAGCTCAAACCACTTTTCTATCTGCCAGCTAAATAACTGGCTAACCCCTTTGAGGAAATACACCTAATGAGTGTTGTCGAAATAGATAAGCCCGCCCCCGATTTCAGCACAGCTGCAACCGGCGATCAGCAGATCACACTCTCCGATCTGCGCGGTAAAAATGTGGTGATTTACTTTTACCCCAAAGACAGCACGCCGGGCTGCACCAAGGAAGGACAGGGTTTTCGCGATCTTTATTCAGAATTTCAGGCTGCTAACTGCGAGATATTTGGGGTCTCCCGGGATTCGATAAAATCTCACGATCGCTTCAAGGAAAAACAGGAATTTCCGTTTGAGCTACTGTCGGACGAAGATGAAACCCTGTGTAAATTATTTGACGTCATTCATGAAAAAAATATGTATGGCCGCAAAGTGATGGGAATAGTCAGAAGCACCTTCATCATCGACGAGCAAGGCGTATTAAAACAAGCGCTACGCAAGATAAAGGTCAAAGGCCATGTGGCAGAAGTCCTAGAACTCGTGCAATCACTCTAGGCTGCTACACGCGAGCCACGCATCTCAAGCTACATTATTTTTTCTGCAAAAAAATATGTAGCTCATCATCAACCGTTTCGGCATGCAAAAATTCGTGACGACTCTGGCCGCAGAACTTTTTCAGATCATCTTCAGCATTAGGATCAGTCGCTATCAACATCAGCACTTCCCCGACCTCCATACGATTTAACTGTCGTTTACTTTTTAACAGTGGTAGCGGGCACAACAGTCCGCAGGCGTTTACCTGGTGATCAAACTTCATGTTGAGTGACTTATCTTTGGTCTGAAATGAGGTCTGGAATGAAATTGAAAAACTCGTGAAACCGGGTCTTGGTAAATTTAGCAGCAATGGATGAAAATTTAATAGCCTCTGCTCGGGAATCAATCGGACTCACAACGGTCTCTATCTATAGCTAAGGTAACCTTCTCTCATCCTGAAAGACAGAGAAATGCGAACGAATAAATTCGATATTGATGATTAGTCAATTCACATCAACATGGCGCCCAACTATTTGGTGGACGTCCGCGCTGCTGCAACGCATTCAATATGCAATCGCCCTGGGCTGCGTTGTTTTGGTTGGAACTGCCGCCGCAGGCAGCTCATTCGCCGCAGAAATCAGGCTACCCGACATGGGTGCCAGCGCCAGCAACGTCTTTTCCCCAGAACTCGATCGCCGGGTCGGTGCCGCCTTTATGCGCCAGATCCGACGTAACATGAATGTTATCGACGACCCGGAAATGCGCGCCTATGTGCGGTCAATGGGTCTCAAGCTTGCTTCGAACAGCAATAATGCCGGATTGCGGTTTAACTTCTTCCTGGTCGAAAACCCGGTTATCAACGCCTTTGCCGGCCCCGGTGGCAACATTGCCGTAAATAGCGGCCTGGTAAAAATCACTGACAGCGAAAGTGAACTTGCATCAGTGTTCGCTCATGAAATTTCCCACGTAACCCAGCGCCATTTGCCGCGGGCCTTTGAACGACAGGCGCAACTTTCGACACCGACAATGGCGGCAATGGTCGGCGCAATAATATTGGCTGCTGTGAATCCGCAGGCTGGGCAGGCCGCCCTGATGGGAGTGCAAGGTGCCAGCGCACAGATGCAGATCGACTTCACCCGTGCGAATGAAAAAGAGGCCGACCGCGTCGGCGTGCAATTAATGCAGCGCTCCGGTTACGACCCTCACGCGGTCCCGGGTTTTTTCAGCAAAATGGCCGATGCGTCCAAATATAGCCGCGGAAATGATATTCCCGAGTTTCTGTTAACCCACCCGGTCACCAGTAGCCGTATCTCTGAGGCACAAAGCCGGGTCGAGAAACTGCCAAAAAGCACTTACCGAGACAGTCTCGGGTATCTTCACTTTGCCGCACGGGTTCGCGCCACGATGGGCTCTAAACTACCCGGCAAAATGATAAAAGATTTCAAAAAAAAGCTGGAGACCGGCAATTACCCCGACGAGGCCGCCCACCGTTATGGCTACGCCTACCTGCTGCTCAGCGCCAATCAGTTATCCGCCGCAGCCGAACAAAATCGTTGGCTGCTCAATTACGCAGCGGACTACATGCCGTATCGAGTGCTCAATATCCGGCTCAAACTGGCTAAACGCGAATTTACTGCAGCGATAACAGCGACCACCAACTCATTAGAGCTTTTCCCGCAAAACAATGCGCTAATTTTGCTATTAGCTGAGGCTCTGTTCTTGAACAATCAACCCGGCCGCGCCGGAGTCGTCATCGATCGATTCATAAGTAACAATATTGAAATACCCGGTGGCTACCAACTACGGGCACGTATTGCTGCGGCTAATGGCAGAGCCATAGAGGCGTACCAGATGGAAGCGGAATATCACTACTGGGGGGGATATCTTCAGCAAGGTATTGCAGCGCTGCGAGAAGCGGCCCGCCAGGACGGGCTCGATTTCATCACCCTGTCAAAAATAGAGAATCGGTTGCGATTCTTTCAGTCTGAACTCGCCGCGGAGAACGAAATTTTTGGCGGTTAAACTGGCCAGAACTGGACAGCTCGTCACCTAAAAATGCACTTCCCAACGATCTGTATCAAAGCCAAAAGGCACCTTCGCCGCACCCTGAAAAGCTTCCACCGCCAGTGACACTTCCATAAACGACAAGCTCAGGTTGAGCAGGTTCTGCTGGACTTCGGGAAGCCCGTCAAGCGGATATTGATCGAGTTCAGCGCAGATATCGTCAAACCGCGCAATCACCGAATCATAGAGATCAATCAACTCAGCCGGAACGCTGCCGGTGCGTATCCGATGACGCTCTTTTTCAGTGTCGGCGAACCACTTCGGCCCAAACCGGCTCAACTCTGCAAAACCTTCTGGCAGTGATGCATCCATCAGGTTTTCTCCTCGCTGGCAACCCATTCGCAGGCCGTGGCATGCAGGTGACGCACGGCCACCTCTAGCGAAGATGAAATATTCAGCGTTTTGAGCAACCCGGAACTGAGCATCTCCTGGGTTTGCTCAAGCGTGCTTAGATCCTCGTAAACAATATCTCGCAGCATCACCTTGGTGTGTTCCTGGGCGATTCGCTGGCTACAGGATTCGGCTTTTTTCTGATAGATATCCATTACCCAAACGGTTTCGCTCTCAGAAATCGGCCGAAAATTATACGTGAAATACCAGCCAGGACCAGTGTCACAGAAAAAATTGGGAAAAAACACATTAATATCAAACCACCAGTTCTCATCGTTACTCGGATTCGCGCCGGGCAACTTCATCTCACCCCCTGCCGAGAAAGACTGCCCATATTTCCAGGCCGCGATCGCCGCTGGCGTGGGCCGAAAATCGGGCGAGGCCCACATTGACAGAGAATGATGCGGCCCGTAAATACGCGCAGAAGTGGGCACCGACCCTTCTGGCAGACGTGCTGCCTCGGGGATGGAGCCGCCGTGCAGGGTGGCTGCATGGTACGCCTCGTGAAAAGCGTCCATCGACGCCTTCCAGTTGCATTTGGCCTGGGCGCTGTAGCGAGCAATATGGGTGAAGCTGTCGAAGGGATACTCTTCCATGTCATCCGCCAGCTCACCGAGAAATTCCCGCAGCGGCTGCGCGGGCTCCTGCTGATAGTGAACAAAAACAAAACCGTTCCAGATATCGAGAGTCACCGGAATCAGACCCACCTGGTCGCGGTCAATTTTGTCAAAGTACTCTTCACCCATCACCGGGCGCAGGGTGCCATCGAGGTTGTAACCCCAGCCATGAAAGGGACAAATCAACACCTGAGCATGACCACATTGAAAATTTGGTGACTCATCGTGATCGAGGCGAACCACCTTCATGCCACGATGTGGACAGATATTATGGAAAGCTCTTACCTGATTATCTTTGCCGCGAACGACAATAATTTCGCTGTCCCACACCTCCATCGGACAGACCTGATAATCGCCAGGATTAGGGATCATGTCGTCGCGGCAGACCTCTATCCAGGCCTGGCGGAAAATTTTCTGCTTTTCCTGCTGAAAAAATTCCGCTGAAACGTAAGGCTCTACAGAAATAGG
>QNFC01000188.1 GCA_003645395.1 Gammaproteobacteria bacterium | reverse complement strand
GACCGTCAGCCATCAACATATTTATGGCTTGCTGTTTCGCGTGCTATGGCCGCTGGCTGCGGGCGTCTGCTTTGACGTGCACGCCTGTGACTATCTTGAGCAGATCAAAACCCGGTCAAACCATGATCAACCGCTGGTTCTGGTTTCCAGTCCGGCGCACTTATCCCGAATTCCACTGGGGCTCGATACCCATGCCGTGGAACAAATACAGGCGATATTTAGTTCGGGAGCGCCACTCAAACGCCTGGATAGCCTGCTCGCCCTGGAACGCTTTGGTGTCGGCGTCACTGAAGTCTATGGTAGTTCAGAAACCGGGGGTGTCGCCTGGCGCCAGCAACAGCCAGCGAACGAAGCAGCCTGGCAACCTATGCCCGGTGTGCAGGTGCGGGCCAACAATCAGCAAAGTTGCCTGGAACTTTGCTCTGAACACCTGCAGCACCCGCAGGAGTGGTATCAAACCACAGACAGGGTGCACATCGATGAACAGGGCAAATTCACCTTACTGGGCAGAGTTGACCGCGTTGTTAAGGTAGAGGGTAAACGTGCCTCTCTGAGTGAAATGGAAAACTGGCTATTGCGCCACCCAGCTGTTGAAGCAGTGGCCGTGTTAGTGCTGGAAAATCAACGGGTAGAAATCGGCGCAGTTATCGTTCTGTCTAGCCACGCTAAAAGTCAGTTAAGCAAACACGGTAAGCGTTCTATCAATAGCCTGCTGAGCGAGCACTTTTTACAGGAATTTGAGCGTCCACTAGCTCCACGCCGTTGGCGTTACGTAGACCAGCTACCAGTGTCCGCACAAGGCAAACTCGAACAACAGAGGCTCGGTGCTTTGTTTTTACTCCCCCCCAAAGAGCGCCCTCGCCTACCAGTAATTTCGCAACGAGAGCAACTCGCCGACCAACACCTGCGGTTAACGATGCGCATTCCGAAGGACCTGCTTTACTTTGATGGTCACTTTGACGAAGTACCGGTTTTGCCAGGCGTTGTGCAAATCCACTGGGCAGACCATTTTGCGCGCCAGGAATTGTTTCTTGAGGGTGATTTCCTGCGGCTTGAAGCCATAAAATTCAAACAGATAATTCGTCCCAACCAGGAAATAATTCTGGATTTGAGTTTCAACATAGACCGACACCGGGTGGATTTCAATTACTACTCGAAAATCACCCAGTACAGCAGCGGCCGCATCGTCCTAAGCAATCATTCTTAGCCCATGAAAACCTTTAAACCCTGTCTTATCGTACCGGTATACAACCACGAAAAGGCAGTGACGATGACAGTGACACGCCTACAAACCTCGCAGTTGCCCATTATCTTGATCGATGACGGCAGTAACAGTAGTTGCCACGATGCGCTCGTAAACCTTGCTGCCAACCAACCCTTTATTACCCTGCTTCACCTGCCAGTAAACGGCGGAAAAGGCGGCGCTATCAAAGCGGGCTTACGCGCAGCCCAAAATCAGGGCTATAGTCACGCGTTACAGATTGACGCGGATGGCCAGCATGCCGTTACCGATATCGCCCACTTCATTGACGCAGGCCGGCGGTCTCCCGCGGCGTTAATTTGCGGTTACCCGGCATACGATGACAGCGTACCCAGCCTGCGTTTCTACGCCCGCTATCTCACCCACCTTTGGGTCTGGATCAATTCTCTGTCTTTAGCCGTTAAGGACTCCATGTGCGGTTTCCGCCTCTATCCCGTTACAGCAACGCTAGCGTTAATTAATAGTCAATCGATGGGCAATCGCATGGAGTTCGAATCAGAAATTGCCGTTCACTGGGTGTGGAGTGGTGGCGAAGTCATTAACCTGCAAACCAAAGTCACCTACCCGGCAGACGGCATTTCTCATTTCGCCCCATGGCGAGATAACGTACTAATTTCAAAAATGCACGCGTCACTATTTTTTGGCATGCTCTGGCGCTCGCCACGATTGCTGCGGCGTAAGCTATTGCAGCGCAAGCAGCGGGAGGGGGCGTGACCAAACATTGGTCTCAGGTGCAGGAATCCGGCGCCATACTGGGGCTAAGATTCATGTTTTTTATCCACCGCTGGGTTGGCTGGTGGGTTTTATGGCTGATCTCCTATCCGGTCATAACCTATTTCTTTTTAGCCAAACAAGATGCCCGGCTAGCCTCTCGTGATTACCTGAACCGGGTCAAAATCGCGGGTGGAATTCCCACTAACGCCAATTTAACTTCGTGGAGCTATAAACACTTCCTGCAGTTCAGTCGTAACCTGCTCGACCGTTTAGCTGCCTGGAGCGGCGCGTTTAACTACGACAATGTCACTTTTCATCAGCGTGAGGATTTTTTAAACCTGGAGGCCGAACGCACCGGCGCCCTGGTTATCGTGTCACATCTCGGCAATCTGGAGATATGCCGGGCACTGTTAAACCAGAGCAACGCGATAAAACTAAATATTCTTGTCCACTCCCACGAAGCTGAAAAGTTTAATCGGTTGATGAAAGAAATCGACGAAGATGGCCACCTGAACCTGATTCCGGTGGATGAGGTTACCCCCACTACTGCTATTCAGCTGCGCGAAAAACTCGATGCCGGCGAAATCATTGCGACGTCGGGTGATCGCACTCCAATCGGGGGTGGCCGCCAGTCTGCTGCAACTTTTATCGGCGACTCCGCCCTCTTCCCTCAGGGCCCCTACATTCTGGCATCGGTATTACGTTGTCCGGTCTATCTGATGTTTTGCCTGCGTGACCGCAACGGCTATCAAATTTTTTTTGAATCCTTTGCCAAAAAGATACGCCTATCCCGGACTAACAGAGAAGCTGACCTCGCGTTATGGGTACAGAAGTTTGCTGACCGACTTACTCATTACGCACTGAGATTCCCGTTACAGTGGAATAATTTCTATCGCTACTGGGACAAATCCCCAGCGCCACCTGGCTAGCCTTTTCCAGGAGTCTGGTCACATGGTTACATCACTTCCGTGTCGTGATCTACCCGTTCTCTGTCATTAAAATGAGACAATAATCAAACTCACTCACGAGTCTAAGATCAATCGGTAGGCAGCCAGTCCTCTGGCTCCCCATCCACGACCCATATATAAAAATTCGCGCCCCAAACTCAAGCCGAATTTTTCACCTAAAATTCAGAGAAAAGCAGCAACCATCATGGTCGATTTTGACGGTTCACCTCTGGCTATTGAAGATATCGTGGCCATCGCAAAGCAAAAGCAGTCTGTGCAGCTGAGTCAGGACACCCAATTCCGCCAACGCATAACCAAAGGCAGCGAATTTCTCGACCGTCTGCTGGTAGAAGATGGTGAAATTTATGGGGTAACGACCGGCTATGGCGATTCGTGTACTGTCGCTATTCCTCCTGCCCTGGTCGATGACCTTCCCCGCCATCTTTACACCTTTCACGGCTGCGGCCTGGGCAACATGCTTAGCCCCGTTATGGCTCGGGCGGCCATCGCCGCACGGTTAACATCCCTATGCCGAGGTTTTTCCGGAGTTAGCATTGAACTGCTCGAGCAGCTAGAGCGGCTCCTGCGCCACGACATTATCCCTCTGATTCCAGAAGAGGGCTCTGTCGGTGCCAGCGGCGACCTTACGCCACTCTCTTACGTGGCGGCGGTACTCTGTGGTGAACGCAGAGTCTATTTTAAGGGTCAGATTCACGAAACTGGAGATGTGTTTGCTGAACTTGATATTGAACCGCTAACCCTACGCCCCAAAGAAGGTTTAGCGATCATGAACGGTACTGCAGTCATGACCGGGCTTGCCTGCATGGCCTATCAGCGGGCGGAATATCTGTGTCGTCTGGCAACACGGCTGACAGCAATGACCACACTCACAGTCGACGGGAACAGCCATCACTTTGACGACATCTTGTTTCAGGTTAAACCGCATCCCGGGTTACAGAAAATAGCCCGCTGGTTACGTGACGATTTACATGTCGGCGAGCCGCCAACCAACCCCAAGCGTTTGCAGGATCGCTATTCCGTGCGCTGCGCTCCGCATGTCATTGGCGTGTTGGAAGATGCGTTGCCCTGGCTGCGTCAACTGATCGAGAACGAACTCAATAGCGCCAACGATAATCCCATCATCGACGGCGAAGGTGAACATGTATTGCACGGGGGACACTTTTACGGCGGCCATATTGCCCTGGCGATGGACACGCTGAAAAATACGGTCGCCAACTTGGCCGATCTAATGGATCGACAGATGGCGTTAATGGTTGATACCAAGTTTAACCACGGCTTACCGGCAAACCT
>QNFC01000187.1 GCA_003645395.1 Gammaproteobacteria bacterium | reverse complement strand
GAGGTGTTCTACAATCGACAAAGAGCTCATCAAACTCTGGATTATCGAACGCCGTTAGAGGTCGATTTAGAATCCGTACTTTGTGCTTAATTAATCTGTCCGGAAACCCCGGGCTAGTTCAAGCAGTGTCCCCTATTTGAAATGTCCTATAAATCCGGGTTAGTTCACTTTCCGGGGCGTCATTTAAATTCTTAAATCAAAGGCTTAGCGATATTCGGGCAAGCTTTTTTTGTTTTTAGTTATTAAAAACCATCCTCGTCCAGAATGGCTTGGTCTCAATGTTGTGGTAAACACCGGAGGGGTGTCGGCGACGTTGACTGGCAGCATTACGACAGGACAGGTATGCACCAACTATTTCATTTTCTAATAATCGGCGTTCTAGTCGGTCTGACTGCCTGTACCGAGCCACCGCAGGCAACGCAACCCCAATACGAAGTGGTTACCGATATTCATCACACTATGGAATTAATCATCGATCCTGCCACCGATGTCATCTGGAGCTCGGCAGGTAGCATCATTACTGCTGCCGGCGAACAGGACCTGGCGCCAACCACGGCGGAGGAATGGGCCAAAGTAGAGTCTGCTGCAGCCGTTCTAGCAGAATCGGGTAATTTATTGATGATGCCCGGCCGCTCTGCCGGATCAGACTGGAACGAATACGCCAGAGGCTTAATCAGTAGCGGCAAACTGGCCATGGTCGCGGCGGAGCAGCAGGATGCGGATGCGTTATTTGATGCTGGTGGCCTTATTTATCAGGCGTGTCTGGCATGCCACAACCAGTACCTCGTCGAACAGGACACGCAATAAATTTCCATTTAAGTGGTGGTGGGCTGGGCGTTGCGAGATAGTTACCCCTCTGCATTTTAAAATGCGTGACGGGCGAGGGTGTCGGTGTGATTTTGGCGGTGACCGGTGATGCTTAACCAGCTTATTTACGACTTTGCGCTCTGGTTAGACGCTAGCCGGTGGAGCACGCTGCTGCACGAGTCGTACTACATGTACAACTGGGTCGAAACTGCCCACGTTCTGTCGTTAGTACCGAGCCTCGGGATACTGTTTTTCATCGACCTGCGCATGTTGGGTGTGGCGTTTCCCGAAGTGCCCGCCACCACTATTGCCAGACATCTGCGATTGCCCATGTTTATTGGCTTTGGGTTAATGATAATTACGGGTCTGCTACTGTTTTACGCAATTCCGGTGCGTAGTTCCCAAAGTGTGTGGTTTCGACTTAAGTTCTTATTGCTGATTGGGGCGGGAATAAATGCGCTAGTGTTTCATTACCGGATGCAGCAGTCGGTTGGTAGTTGGAACACGGCACCAGTGGCGCCGGCAAATATTCGTGCTGGCGCGTTGCTGTCGTTACTGTTCTGGAGCTTGATTGTGATATGCGGGCGTTTAATCGCTTACGACTGGTATGACTGCGTGCGTCAGCAAAGCGGCTTAATTAACCTGTTCGCAGGCTGTATTGACGGTCAAAGCCAATTTTAGAGACCTTGCTTTAGGAACACCTAAAAAATGTTGTTTTCGTTCCTGAATTCTTATCGGCGTTCGATTGCCACTACTGCACTGCTTGCATTGGCACTGGCGTTCGCCTTTTCCAGTCTACGCATCAACGCGTGGGAGGCCGTGCTACCACTCTTCGAGTGGATGGAAACCAGCTGGTTTGGTGTGATTGGTAAAACCTGGGGCGGCGCGTTTGCGGTGGTCCAGGCCATTCACCTGCTGGCCATGGCTTTATCGGGCGGCGCAATTTTAATCAGCAATGGACGCCTGTTGGGCCTGCTGCTGCGCGACCAGCCTGTGCAAACAATTTTGATTAAAAGCCATCGCCTGTTCGTTATCAGTCTGATTATCGCTATTATCAGCGGTGTTTTTATGGCCTGCGGCGTGGCGACGAAAATTATTTACCTGCCCGTGTACTGGATTAAAATGTTAGCGCTGACTGCCGGGGTGTTATTTACGTTCACCATCAAGCAGCCACTGTTGGCGGATGGCGTTGAAAACCTGAACCCCTGGGTGGTGCGAGCGGCGGCGGTTGCCTCATTAACCGTCTGGTTTACGGTGGCGGCAACCGGCCGCTGGATTGGCTATTCGGGTTGATTTCATGAACAAAAACAAACGAGACCAACAACTGGCAGCCCTGCTGGCATCTTTAACTATTATTAGTTTTGCGGTGGTTTACTGGGTAGCGCAAATACTGGATGTACGTGAATTACTGACTATGGCTTACGGTTAAACCTGCCTGGGCCCAACTGCTCGTGGTCGGTTTCTTCCAGCATGTTGGTAACCAGTTCAAATAGCCAGCGAATACCGTTTACGCCCTGTTCACGTTCTCCGGCCAGTATGCCGATCATGCCGTAGTTACCCTCGTGGCAGGCGAACTCATAAATCTGGCCATCGGCGGGCCGGAAGGTTAGCTCACCGCGCCATGGCCGACGGTAGACTGTTTTGTCTTCGACGGTGAATTCATAATGAATTTCCTGCTCGCCAATTCGAGTAAAGCGCTCGGTCACCTTGCTGTTCATGCCGACGTACAACTGGTGCTTAATCGCCCCGCGCAAGCTCTGTTGCGGATGAAACCGTGTGGTCTCCACCACCAGGGTGTCGCCCTCCCAGTGACCGATAGAATCTCCCAACCATGGCCGTATCTGCTCCGGCAGCGGCTCGCCACCAATCCGAATCGTGCGCACTGCATGATTCATTTCCACCAGAATCATTACCTGGCCGGGGGACTGCACAAACTGGTAATTGTTGTTGTATAGAACAGGCAGCATCGGTGGTCCACCGGTGCTGCCAAAACCGACTACGCAGCGGTCGCCCAATAGCTGCTCTTCAGGATTATTGCGTTTTTGGGTTTTTATCATTCGCCACCAATATCGGGACCAGCCCCTGATGTTGTAAGGCACCTTGCCGTTTTTGGGTTCAACAATAATGGAGGTTCTTGGTTCACCCTTTACCCGTAACATGCGGGTGCCGGCATCGAGCCACGCAGTGTTATAGCCACCGACGACCTTGCCGGCGGGCAGGTCCCCCTCCGGTAAATTGTCAATATCGGCAGCCAGCCCGGCGTCCTGTCGCTCCAGTTCGCGAGCCTGCTCCTCGGTGATAACCAGCTCGTCGAGGCCATCCAGACGCTCCAGGGCGGTAATGGTCGCATTGGTCCAGGTGCCCTGCAGGTCAGGGGCGCCCCAAGGCATGCGCGGGGTTTGCCAGGCTTGTGCCGAAGCTAACGACGAGAACAGTAGTAGCGACGGCAGTAGAGTTTTCATAGGGCGCTCTTATTTCACCCGGAAAGCTATGCGAGTCATGATTTAACGATCACGCGGGTCTAAGCCGTCTTTGGGCGCGCCCGTTCCCGAGGAGCCCATAAATACTTTACGGCCATCGCTAAAGGCCATATCTCGCCCGTTAGCTTTACAGGCCGGTTTGCAGCTGCGGTCTTTACTCTGGTATCCGCGCACCACTATTTCGCTGCCAATCGGTAGAGAGTTTTTGTTAATGCCCGCACGCAACAAGGTATTGGGGGTGCCGGCCTCAACCATCCAGTCGATAACGGTTCCATCTTCCTGCTCAACCGCAAGGTGAACCCAGGCGTGGGGATTTATCCACTCTACTTTGGTGACGGTCCCTTGCAGGGTAACCGGTGATTTGGAGTCAAACTCGGCAGAAAATGCATGGTGAGCCCAGACTTTATAAGGGACCCAAAGAGCAGCCGAGATTGTGAGGCAGAAGAGCGGCAGGTGTTTTTGCATTATGTTTGGTTCATCTCTCTTAATATTTTCAGGAATTAATCCAGCGGGCGCTTGCGCAGATGTCCATACATAAGCTCTTCGACAAATTCGACACAGTTGAACTGCATTAAGCGATCATCGGGTGCGACTCGCTTATAAACAGGCATGGCGATTCTCCACGGACGGGTATACACAGCGGGGCCTTCGAGTGTGGCCTCGTAGTGCATCGTGTGCGCGCTGGTGAGGGTAAATCGCTCGGTTACTTTCAGTTGGTCGCTATGGTAATTCCCGGCCCGGTCTAACCAGGTCTGGCCGTTGAATCCGGTAGTTTCAATCACCATGGTGTCGCCTTCCCAGCGCAGCCACGACTGTCCCATCCAGCTATCAATAGGGGCTGGACCGGGGTCTGACAAATGTACGTTACGCACTGCACCGGCGTATTCATAGGTAAACAGCAATGCATTGCTGTTTTGAACAATCTGGAAACCAAAATCCATGTAATTGGCCCGGGGGATGCCAGGCAAATAACATTTTATTTCAGGGTCAGACTG
>QNFC01000186.1 GCA_003645395.1 Gammaproteobacteria bacterium | reverse complement strand
TGGCGTTTCTATGCAGGCGAATATTCATCCCTGACCTCCTGACTGAGCTCGGTTAGTATCTCCCTGGCTAGGAATAAACTATAACTCCTTGGAGCTATTGAACCATCCGGGATGGAACATGTAGAAACCGATTATTATTTTTGTCGCGCACTATAACGCGATCTTTCATACGAGACTGACCGAACAGATTTTTTACTACATCATCCCGGTAATTATTGACTTCTAACAGTCCGAAATCAATAACACCGCCTATTTCATTACGTCAAAATGAGTGGAAACTTCGACTTACGTGTTTAATCATCCGAAATATCCACTCATTACACACAACTTCTTATTAGTTATAGCTGCCTATGATGCCAACCCGTCACGCATCAGCTGCAACCACTGTCGATAACTGCCGTGGATCAGGGTCTCATCATTGATATCTCCGCCACTAACCACCGGACGAATATCCACCTCACTGGCGGCCTTATCCGCACCATCGCTGAGCCGCTCCATGCCACGAGCATAACCCTGTAACCAGCCACCTTTCTGTCCTTTGAGTCCGCGCTGACATTTTTCGAACAGCTCTTGATCATCCGGAGTTGCCAGTCCGGCAGGACCGAGAAAATCCTCAAACTGGCGGATACGCCGCTGTCGCGCCTCCGCTGGCTCGCCCCGGGGCGCAATGCAGTAAACCTCTACCAGAGTTTTATCGACCGATATTGGGTGCACCATACGCACCGTTGACGAGGATTGATCCATTAGCAACACATTGGGGTAGAGCATCAGGTTACGGACATGGTCAATCATCCAGCGCGACATGGGCTCACCGAATTTTTGCTCGATTTTGTCACGCTGAAACCCTAGCGGCCGGTCGCCGCCATTGGGCATGTAGGCCCAGTCCATCATGTGGCCGTTACCAAAATCGTAATTGCCGCCGGCGGCCTCTTCCATCTGCCGAGCATCAATGGCTTGCACGTCATCATCCCCGCCCTGGTCCATACGCCGCTGAATCAGGCCGATATAACTTAAATGGGTCGGAAAAAAGTGATAGCCGTCGATGTTCTCCAGCTGCAGTTTCCAGTTAGCCCGACTGGTATAGCGGATACCGCCTTTTAACAGTTCCATCCCCTGTTCAGACTGATCAGCCAACATGTCAATAATTTTTGACGCGCCACCCAGGTGGGTTTTTAGATCATCAACATCGGGATTCAGGCTGCCAAAAATAAACCCGCCGTACACCTCGACCCTGGCCAGGGCCAGCAGATCGTGGTTCTGATTAACAAATTGATCGGGATAAGCGCCCGTATCAGCTGAATTCACATCCTGACATTTACCGTCGCTGCCAAACACCCAGCCGTGAAACGGACACATCATCGATTTTTTGTTACCCCGCCGATCGCCCACAAGCTCCGAGCCACGATGGGGACAACTATTTAAAAAGGCGTGAATCTTGCCCTCGCCGTCGCGGGTGATTAGCACAGGCTGCTGACCGATACGACTGGTCTGATAGTCGTGGGGGTTAGCTACCTGGCTTTCATGACCGAGGTAGACCCAGGTCTTGCCAAAGATGTGCTCCATCTCCAGCTCGAACAATTCCGGGTCTTCAAACATCCGTCGGGAAACTTCAAAGCGACCGTTAGGCGTGTCGTCAACCACACAATCATCCAGGTCTTCAAGACCAAAATTACCGTAATCCGTCAGCTGATCCATCGTCCTCTCCTCCTGTCAAAATCAGTTTTATTATTTTGCTAGTTAATTGCGCCGATCAGCTCTTGCGATGTGCTGACATCGCAACGCATCTGCATACGTGACACCGTCTGGTCATGCAACTCTTTAGTGCCGCAAATACAGCAATCTTCGGCGAGAATCGTACTGAAGCCACGGTCACTGGCATCCCAGGCAGTCGACTCAACCACAGCATCCGTACTAACACCGGTCAAAATCAAATCGGTGATGCCATGCTCGTCAAGTATTTCCTGTAGACCAGAGCTGGCAAAGGCGCTGAATAGACATTTGTAAACCTTAATTTCACCGGGTAGGGGGGCCACAGCTTCGTGGACATCTCCACCGGTGGTGCCGCGTTTACACACATTGCCGCCGCCGACCATGGCATAAAAAGGTCCCCGGTTAGGCATGCGCGGCTGATCGCCTGCTTCGAGATCAATCAACACGTGAATCAGCAACAGTCCGGTTTCCCGGCAGTGGTCCATCAATGACCGCAGATTAGAGAGCATGCCGGTGCGCTCAATCTCCTGGGCAAAGCCCATCTGCTGCGCCATCTCTGAATCCATGCGAGTAATATCATTTTGCACATCCATTATTAGTAGAGCGGTGGTACTTTTATCGACTGCAATTGCCATTGCAACTACTCCTCTTATTTTTTAAAAACACAGATAAAAATTCGGTGCCCATCCTGCCAGAAAATATCGGAGCCTAACCCACTCCGGCGGTCGGACGGAACACGGTAGGGGATACCCAGGGGAATTTCAATACGTTGCGTTATTTATCACTGCATTTATTGCCGCTGATCGGTAACGACCCGTCCAGGCAACGGACCGGGGTAAACTAATCTAGCGCTAGTCGGCTAATTCGAGATGCAACCCTCCTCTCGGAGTATTAATCAGGAAAACTTATCATGATTCTGATAGGGCTATTACTACTATTACTGGCAACGCTCTGGTTGCTCGAGCAGCGCCAACCGGCACCTATTCTGCTTGCCGGGTTAGCCGGTTTCCTATGGCTGGCCTCGACCATTTTGCCAGCTCTGCTGACGCAGGTGCTAGTGACGCTTCTTGGGCTTGCCGCCCTGGTAACACTAGCGGGCAACCTGCGACGTAACTGGCTGATAAAACCGCTGCTGCCCTTGTTGCGTAAGCAACTACCGGCGCTTTCAAAAACCGAACAGGAAGCTCTCGACGCAGGCACCGTCTGGTGGGATGGCGAACTATTCAGCGGACAGCCTGACTGGCAAAAGTTGCTTGCCCAGCCAGCCCCGGTGTTATCTGAGGCGGAACAAGCCTTTCTCGACGGCCCGGTTGAAGAACTCTGCCAGCGAGTCAACGAATGGCAGGTGCACCAGCGTGGCAATCTCACTCAGGCCACCTGGAGTTACATGAAAAAGCAGGGGGTTTTTGCCCTGGGTATTCCCCTGGAATATGGCGGTCTGGGCTTCTCTGCCTACGCCCATTCCTGTGTGGTGATGAAAATCGCATCACACTCGGTCACCGCCGCAGTAACGGTAATGGTACCCAACTCACTAGGCCCCGCTGAATTGCTGCTTAAATACGGTAGCGATGAGCAGAAAGAGCATTGGTTACCGCGCCTGGCCCAGGGAGAGGAAATCCCCTGTTTTGCCCTGACGGGTCCGATTGCCGGCAGCGACGCCGGCGCCATTCCCGATCTAGGCGTGGTCTGCCAGGGCGACTATGACGGCAAACAGCAACTCGGAGTACGCCTGACTTTTAGCAAGCGTTACATCACCCTTGGCCCGGTAGCCACGGTAATTGGCCTGGCATTCAAAATGGTCGATCCCGACCAGCTGTTTAGCGACCAGACCGACCTGGGTATCACTGTCATTCTGGTGCCAGCAGACACCCCCGGCGTGCGCCAGGGTGACCGCCATAATCCATTAGACCAGGCATTTCAAAACGGCCCGCTTTATGGCCAAGATGTGTTCCTGCCACTCAGCGCCATCATTGGTGGCGAATCCGGCATTGGCCACGGCTGGCGCATGGTGGTCGAGTGTTTGGCGGAAGGTCGTGGCATCTCACTGCCGGCACTAGCGACCGGTTCAGGCAAAGTCGCCAGCCGTTTCACCGGCGCTTATGCACGCATCCGTGAGCAGTTCAACACCCCAATCGGCAAATTCGAAGGCATCGCCGAACCTCTCGGGCGTATCGCCGGCCAGACTTATATGATGGACGCTGCCCGCCGGCTTACTTGTGCAGGTCTGGATCAGGGTGAAAAACCGGCTGTGGTGACTGCCATTCTGAAATACCACCTGACCGAAACCATGCGCAGCACCATTAACGACGCCATGGACATTCAGGGTGGCAGCGGCATTATGCTTGGACCGCGCAACCTCATCGGCCCAATCTATCAGGCCGTGCCGGTGGCAATAACCGTCGAAGGCGCCAATATTCTCACCCGCAACCTGATAATTTTTGGCCAGGGAGCCGTGCGCGCGCACCCATGGCTTTTGCAGGAAATGGCCGCGCTCAGCGAAACCGACCCCCAGCTTGCTATCGATAAACTGGATGCTGCACTCACTGGCCATGCCGGCTACTTCATTCGCAACCT
>QNFC01000185.1 GCA_003645395.1 Gammaproteobacteria bacterium | reverse complement strand
TCACTGGCCGGGGCCACCGGCGCGCTCACCGGCTATTTAGCCGGGCGAGCGTTTCGCAGCGGACTGGTTGGCGAACACCTAAAGGGGCCCCTGCTCATTGCCATTGTTCCCGCACTTTATGTGATTACCAGCCACTGGCTGGAAGAAGCCGGACTGTTAGCAGTCACGCTGATGGGCCTGGTAATTGGCAATATGAAACTGCCCAGCATGACAGAGCTGAGGCGCTTCAAGGAATACGTCACCCTAATACTGGTGTCGATTTTGTTTGTGCTGCTCTCCGCAAACATCGACCCCGAGGGGTTTCGCCAGCTCGACCTGCGCAGCCTGACACTAATTATCGTCCTGCTGTTCGTGGTGCGTCCGCTGGCCGTACTACTGGCTACTCACGGCACCGACCTTACCTGGAAGGAGAGGCTGCTACCGGCCTGGATTGCACCGCGCGGAATTGTTGCCGCCGCCGTCGCCGGGGTGTTTGCACCGGAACTGATCGCCCATAACATTCCCGGTGCCGAGCAACTGGTACCCCTTACCTTCAGTCTGATTGTCGTCACCGTGGTGGTCCACGGCCTGACCATTGCCCCCTGGGCACGGCTGCTCGGCCTGGCCAGTACTAACGATCATGGTCTGCTGGTAGTCGGCGCATCGCCCTGGAGCAGCGAGTTGTGCCGTTTACTACATGACCTTGAAGTGCCGGTGCTGCTAGTGGACAGTTCCTGGCAACGGCTCCGCAAAGCACGTCTGGCCGGGGTACCGGTCCATTACGGTGAAATTCTGTCGCTCGACGCAGAAAGCTCTCTCGAACTTGTTGAGCTAGACACCCTGTTGGCACTGAGCGACAACGAAGCCTACAACGCACTGGTCTGTACAGCACGGGCAGGTGAAATGGGCTGGCAGCAAGTTTTCCAGCTTCCCAGTGCAGGTGAAAACGGGCCGGCAGAGTTGCAATCCGGCCTGCGCGGCAAAGCCGCGTTCAGCGATGAGCTTGGCTATGAAGAGCTTTTGCGGCGCCTGTATCTTGGCTGGCAATTCCAGAAAACCCGCCTGAGTGAGAATTATGATCTGCAACAGTGGCAGGATAATCAGCCGACGGAGGCGATTAGCCTGTTATGCATCAAACCCGACGGAACTATCGTAGTCGCAAGCAACACAGAGACTTTGCAGGGCCGAGACGGCGACACGCTGATCAGCTTTATCCCTGCAGATAGGGTCACTGCCAGTCACAGCGTACAATCCCAGCCGGTCAAGACTGTAACCCGCCCAGAAACGATACCGGACAGCCCATGAACAGAGCCACCCCAAACATTGTGACGCGCCTGGACAACCAGCTCTGGCAGACCGATCTTAATCAGCTCGCTATGCCGATAGCCTGGTTGTATCGAATTACCCGAATTATCGTGGCAGTAATCCGCGACATGGTTGGGGGCCAGATTAACCTACGCGCAATGGGCATGGTCTACTCCTCGCTGCTGTCGATGGTGCCGCTGCTAGCAATTAGTTTTTCATTGATGAAAGGGCTGGGCGTTGTCGATAACAAACTTGAACCAATGCTGCTAAACCTGATGGCCCCGATGGGTGCTCAGGGGAAAGAAATCGCCACCAACATCCTCGGCTTTGTTAACAACGTCAACGCTGGCGCACTGGGCACCATCGGCCTTGTCGTGCTGCTCTGGACCGTGGTCAGCCTGTTGCAAAAAATAGAGACGTCCTTCAATTTTATCTGGCACGTTAGCAGCTCGCGCAACATTGTTCGGCGCTTCAGTGATTATTTCAGTGTGCTGTTGATCGGCCCGCTGCTAGTTACTGCAGCCCTCGGCGCCACCGGGGCCGCGCTTAACAATCAACTGGTACAGCAGATTGCCGGCATTGAACCCTTTGGCACGCTGCTGCTGTTTATTACCAAACTGACACCCTACCTGTTGATTACTGCCGCATTTACGTTCGTGTACATGTTTATTGCCAACACGCGAGTGAAATTCAGCGCTGCCGTCGTTGGCGCACTGGTGGCCGGGCTGCTCTGGGCAACAATTGGCAAAGTGTTTGGGATGATATTTGGTTCATCCAGCAATACCATGGCGATCTACTCAAGTTTTGCAGCCCTGATTCTGTTTTTGATCTGGATCTACTGGAGCTGGTTGATTCTGTTAATCGGTGCTCAGGTCGCCTTCTATGTGCAAAACCCGAAACTCCAACGCAGTGGACATAAGCCACAATCATTAAATGCCGACCAGCATGAATATCTTACCCTGGCGTTGATTACGCTGATCGGCCGAAAGTTTGTTGACGGTGCGGGAGGATGTTCAGGAGATGAACTTGTCGAGCAAACCGGTCTACCACAGGAAGGGTTTTTGCCAACCCTGAAAACCATGCAAAAACTCGGACTGTTGCGGCGCAGCCAGGATGAACCCTCGCTATGGATGTTAAGCCGGGATCCCGACCACCTTAGCATTACCACGTTAATCAATAGCCTCCGTAGCGCACCGACTACCGGCACTGCGTTGCTGGAGAATTTACCCGCGGTTACGCAAATTCAGCACGACCTGAAAACCGGTGCAGCGGCGGCGGTTGCAGACATAACCCTGCGCGACTTACTAACCGCTGACCCGCAAAGCCTGCTCTATGAAGCTGATGCAATCGAGGCCGCTGATTCCACCGACTAACGGTCAAGACGTAATTCAGACATGAATGGACAAGACAGCCAATAACCCAGCCCCGAATCATTGATTTAGATCGGCCAGAGCCATGCGGCACCACGTACCCCGCTAGCATCGCCGTGAACTGCCTGACAAAGCCGGGTTTCCACCCGGTCTGAAAACACCCATGTTTGCCAAAGCCTCGGCACCCGTTCGTAGATCGGCAAGTGGTTGGAGAGCCCACCAGCAAGCACAATGACATCGGGATCGACGACATTAATCACTGCCGCCAACCCTCGGGCCAGGCGTGTGTAGTAACGTGCTAATACCGCTGTCGCGGTCCGATCGAACTTATTCTCGCGATCGCATACTCGCTCAGCACTGGTCACATCAGGATCCCCTCCACTGCGCTGATAATCCGCCAATAATCCCGGGCCACTGAGCCAGGTCTCGATGCAGCCCCGAGCACCGCAGTAGCAGGCCGGGCCAGGTAACTCATCTGCCGTGGGCCAGGGCAGCGGATTGTGTCCCCATTCGCCGGCTATTCGGTTAGCCCCGCCAATCAGCTGGCCGTTAACGACTAAACCACCGCCAACCCCGGTGCCGAGAATAACCCCGAATACCACCTCGGCATCCGCTGCTGCGCCGTCCACCGCCTCCGACAGCACCATGCAGTTTGCATCATTGGCCAGTCGCACCGGCCGCTGGAGCAAATCAGTCAGATCCTGGCGTAAAGTCTTACTATTCAAAGCGGTCGAATTAGCATTTTTTATCCGCCCATCGATCAATGATTCAGCCCCCGGCGAACCCACCCCGACGCGGCCACTACCGACCGGCATATCAGTCTGAGCTTCCGCTTCGTCAACTAGCGCACCGATTACCCGCAGGGTTTCGCCATAATTGGCGATGGGCGTAGGTAACCGTTTTTCAAACAGCAACTCGCCCCGCGATGAGACCACCGCCACCGCGATTTTGGTACCACCCAGGTCAATTCCAATCCGGTTCATCCGTGCTCATGGCCTCCCTCAAAGATCAAATCTTTACTCTGCAAATCAAATTGTTACACTTGCGCGCCCGCTCGCGAGCAAGATTAATTTCCTCCGCCGCCACCGCCACAGATACCAATCATTCTGCACCGTTAACCTCACATCATGACTGAGCGACAACATGAAAAAAGAACTCAATACTAGCAACCTCGAATTTTCCACCCGCTGCGTGCACAGTGGCGTTTACAAAGACGAGCTGTATAACTCGGTGGTAACACCGATTTACCCCTCCTCCACCTTCTATTTTGAAGGCCCAGGGCAAACTAGCGGTTACGACTACACCCGCACCCGCAATCCTACCCGGGTAGCGCTCGAAGAAAACCTGACCAGCCTCGAAGGCGGTGCCGGCTGCACCGCTACCTCCACCGGTATGAGCGCGATCAGCTCGGCACTACACCTGTTGCCCGAAAACGCCCACATCATCGCCGGTAATGAAATTTATGGCGGCACTTTTCGACTGTTCAACGACATCATGCCTAATCGAGCAATGAGCGTCTCCCAGGTGGACATGCGTGACCTCGACGCAGTTCGCAGTGCTATCCGACCAGAAACTAAAGCCATATGGATCGAGACACCGAGTAATCCGCTACTGAACCTCACTGACATCAAAGCGGTCTGTGGGCTGGCGCGTGAACATGACCT
>QNFC01000184.1 GCA_003645395.1 Gammaproteobacteria bacterium | reverse complement strand
CTTAAATCGGTTAGTCTGCAGGTTGACAAAATAGTCATATTCTCTAATTGAGGCTTGTCATTAGTGACAAATATGTCCAGTCGGTGCTGGCTGTTTCTGTCTTTGCGGAGGACTAAACAATGCCAACGGAATCAAATCACGACATTAGAGCCCACGAGCAAGATTTGCTGAGGTTGCTCGAATTCAATCCTCAGCAGGGGTACATCGGCCTCGGTGGCCGGCGGGTAATGTTGATGCGTAGCGAAACCTTTGAGGGGCAGCGCGCAGAGCTGATTGAGGAGTTGGGGGCGGAGCGCGCGCGGAGTCTCTACTCACGTTTAGGCTATGCCGATGGTACTCGTGACGCCGGATTGGCCCAGCAGCAGCGTCCCGATGCGGCGCTCGATGAGGCTTTTCTGGTCGGTCCCGAGTTGCACGCGGTATTTGGCATGGCGGCGGTGGAAACGGTCACCATCAAAACCGGTGATCAGCAACAATCCTTCTATGGTGAGTTTCTGGCTCGCGGTTCGATAGAAGCCGATGCTCATCAGAAGGTATATGGGCTGGCGCCCGAGCCTGTCTGCTGGATGCAGAGCGGGTACGCCAGTGGCTTTGCCAGTGCATTTGTTGGCTCACCAATTCTGTTTCGCGAAGTTGAATGTATGGCGATGGGGGATGAAGCCTGTCGGCTGGTAGGCAAGCCGTTGGCAGCGTGGCGAGAGCAGGATCCTGATGCTGCCTATTTTCACCCGCTGGAGTTTGTTAACCGGTTTGAGCCTGCAGAAATTCAAGCTGAAACCTCCGATGTCGAGGCGGCATTGGGCCAGCGGGTGGTGGGTATTTCTGCTGCCTTTTCGCTAATTATGAGTCGGCTAAAAAAAGTAGCTCCCACCCAGGCTACGGTGCTGCTGCAGGGCGAAACCGGCGTGGGTAAAGAGGTATTTGCTAAAACGTTGCACCGGGTCAGTGCCAATCCAGATGGCCCGTTTGTTGGCGTCAATTGTGCGGCATTGCCGGCAGATCTGGTCGAAGCCGAGCTGTTTGGGGTCGAACGGGGAGGTTTTACCGGCGCAGTAAATAGCCGGCCGGGCCGTTTTGAGCGTGCCGATGGTGGCACCCTGTTTCTTGATGAAATTGGCACCCTGAGTTTCTCCGCCCAGGGAAAATTGTTGCGCGCTCTGCAGGAACGTGAGATCGAACGGGTCGGTGGCACCGAAACCCGACCGGTGAACACCCGGGTAGTGGCAGCATCGAACATCGATTTATTCCAGGCGGTCGAAGAGGGTCGGTTTCGCCGAGACCTTTATTACCGGCTCAGTGTGTTCCCGTTACAGATTCCGCCGCTGCGCGAGCGCAAGGAAGATATTCCACTGTTGATGGAGTACTTTCGCCAGAAATACACGGCCCGCCATGGAATAGCTGCGATTGGCTTTACCCCGCAGGCGGTAGCGGGGCTGATGAACTACCAGTTTCCCGGCAATATTCGTGAGCTGGAAAATATGGTGGAGCGGGGAGTTATTCTGGCCGCCGGCGCTAGTCTGATCGGGCTTCATGATTTACTCGGTGAGAGTGAATTGCAGCAGTATCTGCTAACCAGCAAGTTCGATGAATCGTCAGAGCAAGGGCCGATGGAGCGCTTTACCGCATTATTGTCGGCTGATGTCGAAGCGCTGCCAGATATTAAACAAATGGAGCGAGTGCTAATTGATTTAGCGCTGCAGAAAAGTGGTGGCAATCTGGCAGCTGCTGCACGGTTGATTGGGCTGACACGTCGGCAATTTGCTTATCGGGTAGCCCAGGGCGCATCGCCGGGCAATTGAAGGGTGCCGTGAGCAGGCCTAACCAATAACGTTATTATGGAGAGGGGGCTGGGTTGCTCAGCAGATATGCCGCTGTGTGGCGCTCTGATCACCGTCATCTTCCTGAGTCGGCTGCATGATCAGCAGTTGGCGCGTATCAATTGATTATTGAGTTAGATCAATATTGATGGCGGGTGGAAGCAGAATATGGACAATAGGAATGCCGTTGAGCATGACTGAAAGATTAATGATCGTTTGGGAGTAGTGATGAAAACAGTGGAAATAAAAAAAATTCTGACGCCGGTCGATTTTTCGGCCGCGTCCCTGGGGGCGCTAGCCCATGCTGAAGAGCTTGCCCACCGTACCGGTGCGGAGCTGACGCTTCTTTATGTGATTGAGCCAATCGTTGCGCCGATGGAATTTAATACCGCAATGATTATCGAGGCGAATCAGCAGGAGCGTATCAATGTCAAACTTGTCGAGTTACGCGACACTGAAGTTCGTCACGGTGTAAAGACGGCGACCCTTGTTGATGAGGGGGAGGCGGCAACGGCCATTATCCGTGTGGTTGCGGAGCAGGATTTTGATCTGGTGGTTATGGGCACTCACGGTCATTCCGGGTTTCGCCACCTGCTGTTGGGTAGCAAGGCTGAGCGCGTGGTGCGAGGCGCCGCATGCCCGGTATTGACGGTGGGGCCACTTGAAACATCTAAAGAATAATTTAGGAGACAGGTAATGGGTAAAGTAGTGATTAAGACAATTCTCGCCCCGGTGGATTTTTCCGACCCTGGGGTTAAGGCACTGACTTATGCTGCGCAGATGGCGGCCTTGTTTGACGCTACCGTGGTGATGGCCTATGTCGTCGAACCCGTGCCGATGCCTGCGGAGATAAGCATGGCGGCCGTTTACGATCCTGATATTGAAACCCGTGCGCTGGAGCGTTTGGAGGTTATTGGCGAAACCCATTTTGCCGACTGCCGTCGAGAAACGCCGGTTATTCTGCGTGGCCATGCCGGTACAGAACTGGTCAGGTGTGCCGACGAGCAGTCGGCCGACCTGATCGTGCTGGGCACGCATGGCTATAGTGGTTTGAAGCATATGCTGCTGGGCAGTACCGCTGAGTATGTTGTGCGCTCAGCCCACTGCCCGGTATTAACCATCCGTTATGATGACTGATAGCGGCAAGCTCGGTTACGGGTGGTAGCCGAACGAGCTTATTCAGATTAAGAACTAATCCCCCGCTGTTTGGCGTAACAGTGTGTACTATTGCACTCGACGAGAAGGTGCAAAATGCACAGTAAAAAACGAGGGGGAGGTATGGGGGCTGTTTGCGGGCTTAGGCGCGTGTTATTGCATTTTGGTGGTGTGCTCTGGTTAGGTGCGCTGTTTTTCAGTTCAGCAACTTCTGCCGAGGGTGGGGCTGCGCCGGTCACTTCGGTCACGGTTCAATCTGCAACCTTAGCCAGCCAGCTTAAACTCACCGGTAGTGCTGAAGCTCGCCGCCATAGTGTGCTTTCTGCCGAGCTAGCCGGCCTGGTCAGTGAATTGTTCGTCGACGACGGTGACCATGTCGCCGCTGGCGATCCCCTGTTAAAACTGCGTGATCAACCGACTCAGCTAGAAGCGGATTTTCAGCGCGCTGGTCAGCAGCGAGCCAATGCCAGTGTGAAGTTGGCGCGGCTTAAAGAAAAACGCCAGGGCGAGCTGCTCAAATCGCAGGCCGCCGCTCAGGACAGTTACGATATTGCCGAGGCCGAACTACGCCGTGCCACGGCAGACCGTACCGCTGCCGAGGCGAGTGTTGCGCTGGCGGACGATGAGTTGCAACGCCATGTGATTAAAGCGCCCTTTGCCGGCGTGATCAGCCGCAAGCAGACCGAAGTGGGTAGCTGGGTGCGCCCGGGCGATCCGCTGTTGGTGCTTGATGAAATGGCAGTTTTGCGTATTACCGCGCCACTGCCGCAGCGCTATTATTCGCGGGTCAGTGACGGTGCCAGTGTCGTGTTGGAATTCCCGGCTCTGCCCGGTGAGAAAATCAGTGCGGCGGTGACTAGTAAGGTCAGCGCAGCCAATCCCAATAGCCGAACTTTTCCACTGCTAATAGATCTGCCCAATCCAGATAACCGGCTGGCCCCCGGCATGTCTGTCGATATTCATGTCAGCCTGGTCGGCGCTGACAAGCCGGTATTGCAGGTGGCGGTCGATGCCCTGGTTCGCCAGGCAGACGGCACCACCCTGTTGTGGAAAATCACTGGTGAAGGCGATCAACTGCAGGTCGCCCCGGCCCCGGTGACCACAGGTCGTACCGCCGGGGGGCTGATAGAAATTACCAGCGGCCCGGTAGCGGCGGGTGACCGTATCGTCGAGCAGGGTAACGAACGCATGCGACCGGGGTTGCCCGTGCGTATCCTCGCGGAACACTAGTGCTTCGGCAAGCCGGCTTGACGGAGCACAAAGAGAGGAGGACCGATGTTTCGTGCCGCGATTAATAACGGTGTAATTGTGGCGGTCGCCGCGCTGGTGGTGACCGTGCTGGGTCTGGTGTCCATATTCCG
>QNFC01000183.1 GCA_003645395.1 Gammaproteobacteria bacterium | reverse complement strand
TGTTACTGTTGCCTTTGCTGTTGAAGGAGCGATCTAAATTACCGGCAGCAATGCTGTCGGCGACCTGTCGCAGTTCACCAGGTTCGGCGCCGAGCTGTTTGAGGATAATGCGGGTGACCCAGTAGACTAGACCAAGGGCTAACAGGCCGGCCAACAGGGTTGTGATCAGGGTGAGTTGAAGAGTACGAGCATAGCGGTCGCGGCGTTGTTGCAGCAGATCGTATAGCGCCGGGCTGGTTTGCTTATATAACTCGGAACCGCTATCCAATGACTTGGTTCCCTCAGCAAATACTTCGTCGTACATCATGGTGACTTCGGCCACATCGATGATTTGATTGGTGACGATATCGAGAAACCGGGTGACTACGCTATTAAATTCGGCGGTCTGGTTGCCCAGGGCTGGTTCAAGGGTCGGGTTATTAGCAAAGGCAATGCTCATGCTATTAACAGCGGCGGCCATGTCCTGTTTAATTTTGCCGTTAAGGGCAATGATCTGAGTGAATTCTTTCAGGTAATCTTCCTGGGCGAGGCCGCCGTCTTCCGCTAACGAGGCCGCTTTAGCTCGCAGAGTGCCAAGGTCTTCGAGTAATCGAGGTATCTTGGAAACCAGACTGTCCATCAAGTAATAGCTGTCGAGCTCCGGGTCGAGGATCAGGTTAGAGGTGTTGCCTACATGGCTACTCAGGCCAAGGAGTTTGGTGATGATTTCTGTGTGGCGGGTAAAGCTCTCTTTTGGTGACAGGGATGTGGCTACTCCCTTGAGGCTCTGCCAGTCTCCTTTGATGACGTTCCATTGGTCGCTGCTTTGCAGTGTTTTTCCATATTGTTCGTCGACCCCATCGACGGCCTCGATCTGTTTGGAAATTTCTGCTTGGGTTGTACTCAGCTGGCTACGATTGATCTCCTTGCCATAGAGAGCCGTGTTAGTTAGGCCCCGGTGCAGCGCGACGCTGTGCAGCAGGCGCTGCAGTGGGCCTAGATATTCCACGCCGGTTTGCTCTTTTTTTACAAAATTAAGCGCAGCAGTTTTATCGGCGATAACCAGGTAGCTCATCCCGATCAGTGGTAACGCAAGGACAGCGGCTATCAGGGCAAGTTTTTTCCACACTTTCAAGGTTATAAAAAAGTTCATTGAACTGGGTCCTGTTTCGGTTAACGGTGGGGCTAAGTAAGGTTGCGGAGATTTGAGCAGGCGTATCGACTTAAAGAGTGGTTAGTCAGCGGATTCATCCAGCGTGGGGATGTCGGCGCTCATCAGATCGTCGATATCTAATAAAATGATCATTTTTTCGTCGATGGTCGCAAGCCCGGTGACCGAAGTGCTGTTGATCGTGCCGCCAAAATCTGGAGCCGGCTGCAGGTCTGCGTCGGCAACATCGTAGACCTCGGAAACAGCATCCGCGACGATGCTCATCGTCCGTTCTTTGCCGTCTTCTCCGAGAACTTTCACGACGATCACGACCGTCTCTGGTCCAAAAGGAATGCTCTCTAATCCAAAGCGTTTACGCAGTTCTATTACCGGCACCACCGTGCCGCGCAAATTGATAACGCCGAGAATGTAGTCGGGCATATTGGGTAGCGGCGTCGCTGAATCCCAACCCTTGATTTCCTGTACCCGTAAAATACTGACGCCGTATTCTTCACCAGCCAGCAGAAAGGTCAGGTACTGGTCGCCTTCGGACTCTGAGCGGATGGTGGATTCGCTAACGTGTTCTGGTGAAGCGCTCATGGAGTTATTCCTCGCTATGCTGCCGCTGACGCAGCTTGAATGTGGGCGCTGTTCTGGTCAGAGTGAATCTGAACCAGGCCGGCAACGTCGAGAATCAGCGCCACCTTGCCATCGCCTAGAATGGTTGCGCCTGAAACTCCCTCAATCTGTTGGAAATTGGTCGCCAGGCTTTTAATAACGACCTGTTGTTGGCCGAGCAGGTCATCGACAAACAGGCCGAACTTTCGGTTGTCATCCTCGACCACCACTAGCAGACCCTGGGTCAGGTCAGTGATTTCGCTGTCTATTCCCAGCAGGTCATAGAGCCGAATAATGGGGATGTATTCATCGCGCAGCTTGTAGAGCTCGCTGTTGCCGCTGACGCTATTTAAATACTCAGGTTCCACCTGCAGCGATTCAACGATGGAAACTAGAGATACCACGTAGGTCTGATCGCCAACTTTTATCAACTGACCATCGAGAATCGCCATGGTCAGCGGTAGTCGAATGGTGACCGTGCTGCCTTCCCCGGCTTGTGACTGGATGCTGACGTTGCCGCCAAGGTCGCGGATGTTGCGCCGAACCACGTCCATGCCGACCCCTCGACCGGAAAGGTCACTGAGGGTGTCCGCGGTGGAGAAGCCTGGTTGAAAAATCAGGTTATAGATCTGCTCGTCGGAGAGCTCTTCCCGTTCACCAATGAGCCCTTTTTCTCGGGCTTTGGCGAGGATTTTTTCTCTGTTTAGGCCGGCGCCGTCATCGGTGATTTCAATGACGATATTGCCTCCCTGGTGAAATGCATTTAACCGTAGGGTTCCGGTTTCTGGTTTGCCCGCAGCCAAACGAACCTCGGGGATTTCCAGGCCATGGTCAAGTGAGTTACGTACCAGGTGAACGAGCGGATCGCCGATTTTTTCCAGCACGGTTTTGTCGACTTCGGTCTGCTCGCCAGCGAGCACTAACTCAGCTTTTTTGCCCAGGTTTCCGCAGATATCCCGTACCAGTCGAGGAAATCGATTAAAAGAGAAACTGATCGGCAACATGCGGATCTGCATGACACTTTCCTGCAGCTCACGAGTGTTTCTTTCTAACTGTTCCAGGCCATCGCGCAACATTTCGAGGTCGGCTTCGGTTGACTCTTCATTAAACCGAGCCAGCATCGACTGGGTAATGACTAATTCTCCGACCATGTTTACCAGCGCATCAACCTTATCGATATTGACTCGAATGGAGCTTGATTCCTGCGTAGAAGGCGTCCGGCGTTCACTTTTTTGCTCCCGGCGCTCTTCGGGAGGAGTCGATTCAGTACGAATGGGCGACTGCTGGTCGTTCGTCGCATGTTCTTCCGGGCTCTGAGTGATTGCTGCTTCTGGTGAAAGCTCGTCGGTGGGTGAAGCAGGCTGCTTTGCCGGTAGGGCCGGGTCGTCATCTGCGGTTGATAGCTGGCTCACAAGACGAGTGACCTCCAGGTCGCAGTCGCCCTCTACCCAGTCAAATACTTCGGTGATCTCATCGCGATGAACATTGCCTTTGACGGTTATGTCCCAACCTAACAGGCACTGCTCTGGATCAAGGTCGTTAAATTTGGGGAGTTTGGAAAGGTCGACTCGGGTCTCAAGTTCCCCAGACATTTCCAGCACCTTGAACATCATCACCGGGTCATTACCGGTGCGCAACATATCCTCATGGGGATAAAACTTGACTCCCCAGCCGTTATTTTCTGGCAATTCGTTAAGGTTGGGCTCTTCGTTGGCGTCCTGCGCCTCGACCACCGCTTCCTGTGCGTCGCCCGATAGCATGGCTTCAAGTTTTTTTTGAACTTCACCAATCTGCTGCTGGTTGTGCTCTTCACCGTTTTTCTGTGTTTCCAGCATGTCGCGGAGACAATCCACAGAAAGTAGAAGCAGGTCGATGCCCGGTTTATTTATTTCACGCTGGCCGCCCCGCATTTCATCAAGCAGGGTTTCCATAATGTGGGTGAGGTTGGTGATTTCGGTAAAACCAAACATGCCGCTGCCACCCTTGACGGAATGGGCGACCCGAAAGATCCCGTTAATGACTTCTTTGTCTGTTTCACCTGGTTGGAGCCCGAGCAGACCAGATTCCATGTCATCAAGACCTTCAAGGCTTTCTTCGAAAAAAATTGCGTGGAACTGATCGAAATCACTCGACATGGGTTGTCTTCCGGCTGTGAAGAAGGTGGAGAGCGTTCATGTTGGTTTTATCTGGCTTTGGGGCAGGCCTAAAGTACGCGCTGGATAACGCCGAGCAGCTGCTCAGGGTTAAACGGTTTCACGATCCAGCCGGTAGCGCCCACCTGCTTGCCTTCCGATTTTTTTTCGGCGCTGGATTCTGTGGTCAACGTCAGCAGCGGGGTGAACTTGTATTCTGGTAGCGCGCGCAGTTGTTTGATCAGCGTAAGACCATCCATGACCGGCATGTTGATGTCAGTGATGACCAGATCAAAATTGTCATTTTTCGCCGTGTTTAAAGCTTGTTGGCCATCATTTGCCGCAGTGACCTGGTGGCCAGCGTCGGCGAGAGTGTGAGTGACCATTTGGCGCATTACAGCGGAATCATCCACAATTAAAATATTTGCTAACACGTTGCCTCCGATCGGTGGGTTTATGACATAACTAAAATGCTTGTTTGT
>QNFC01000182.1 GCA_003645395.1 Gammaproteobacteria bacterium | reverse complement strand
ACAGGCGGCAATCCATATCACAGACGTCAAGCCATACACAGGCTTCAATCCCTACTGCCATCGCTCGCCGTTCCATTCACACATGGTGAAGTGCCCCGGTCGGGTGCCGGTGATTGCCAGGGTCTGCTCACCCTCACTCAGGTAAACAGCTCCGGGCCCCATGACACTGAAGCCGTGCTGGTCAAACTTGATGCACGGCCGATCATCGCACGGCGCATAGGTGGGGCTGGAGAAAGAGATTGCGCTTCCCGGCGGACCATTGATGTTGCTGCAGGCCCGACGATCAATACCGGGAGCCCAGTCGAAAAAGACTCCGGGCGGAAGGCCTTTTTGCCACAGCTGAGCGGATTCGCCAGCCTCTGTAACACCGTCACCATTGTGGTCCTGCCAGCTATAAGCCGCATAGCTCTGCGCATCGGGATCAAAAACCAGGAAAGTTCGCTGCATGACCAGAGTGCCGTTACTCATGGTCAGGCTACCCGACATTTCAGCCCGACCCTGTGCCGCCTTGAGATCTTCAAGCATCTGATGCCCGGCTCGCTTGAGTTGCCAGCCACGCAGCATATGCCTTCCACCCCAGGTTGCCACGCAGGCCAGGATACTGATCAGGGCCATCACCAGCAGCAGCTCCAGCAGAGTAAAGCCACGTAAACTGTGGGCTCTCCCCGACAGCTTAGCGGCAAGCGGCCAGGCCTTGATCATCTCGGCCTCCACGACAGAATCTTGACCGATCCGAGGCTACCGTCAGAGCCGGTCAGACGACTGGCAGCACCGAACTGGGTCACTTCGCCGGTCAAAGCTACCGAGACAACCACCCCCGGCGCCGTCACAACCCTGCCGAGCGTAGCAGCCGCCGCAGTTCGGCTCACCACCTCTTCACCGGAATGATTCAGCGCGACAATCCGTCCGGAGGTCGGCTGTTCACCGGAGCGGGCCAGGGACAAATAATCGACCGCCGTAGCGAAGAGCAGATGGCCTGAGGCATCGAGGATCGGTGGCTGCCATATCTTCTCACCCAGCATCAGAGGATAACTCCAGCGCAAGCGGCTGCCACCTGGAAAAATCTCTACCGCATAAACGGCATATTGATTGTTATCGTCAGCATGTTCCACTCCGCCGGTGCCGAATAGCACCAGCTGACCGTAGACCGCAACCCCGGCACCGATCGGCTCTGCGGCACCACCCGGCACTACGTAAACGGGTGCATCGCCATAAGCATGACCATCGCTAAGAGACAGCGCCCAGAGCTGTCCTTCCAGATCGCCGAAAACCAGGGTGTCTTTTCTGCCGTCGGCATCGAGATCCATGAGTGCCGGAACCGCTGGTGTCGCCTCGGCTATAGGTCCTGACGACGCGTAAGCTGCACTGAACTGCCAGAGCTCCTGCCCGGTTTCCAGCTCCAATGCCAGGGCATGAATCCCGGAGGCCTGACTTTCTTCTCTAAAATCTGCTGTGAGGTAAATGCAGTTTTGCGACGCCGAAGCTGCGCCACAAGTATCAACGGTGACACCGCGGGTTCGACCCACACCATTCCCCGGCAGGGTCTTCTCCCATAGCAGCGTGGGCTGGTAAGGGTCTGTGATGTCCATGATAAAAAGGCAGCTGCGCCGGCTCTGCACAATGGTACCGGTTGCTACCAGCAGGGTGTGCCAGCTGCGGTGACCATCATCATCGAGGTCGAGAAACAGTTCGCTTACCACCGGTGAACCATCGAGAGATACGGCAACTTCAGCGAGGTAATCGTCCAGAGGCTGAGCATTGAGATGAGGGAGAAAGCTGCCGGGCAGGTACGCCCACAGCTCTATGCCGCCGTCAGAATCGTTAATCAGATAGCTGCCGACGTCAGCATCCCAGCGACTGACAAAAAACGCATGCAACATACCGTCCTCAGCGCCGACATAGAGCAGCCTGTCACGTTGACTGGTCGTTGCATTGACCGGACTGCGGCCGACCAGAACCGGGGAGGAGCGGTTAATACTCCAAAGCCGCTGCGGGTCATCACCAGAGCCAGCAACAAGGTCCGGCGAGCCGCCACGGCGACCACGCACGGCATGCAGCAAATACTCTGCTTCTGATATCGTAGCAAGGCCCAATAGCGACTGTAACGATCCCGCCTGCCCGGCAGTCAGGGGCAATTGTTCCCCTTCAAGATTGGTGAAGATGCTGCGATAGAGATTGTCGATCTGAATTATGCTGGGTGGATCGCCGCTTGCCAGGTCGCCCGGTTCACCTCCGATCCCGGCCAGCGGCATCCGCTCAGCGGCGTCCCAGAGCGTGACCGGGAAGGTGTCAAGAATATCAATTGCCCGCAGGTGACCGCGATTGCCAGGATATATCGAACTGGCGATATAGAGAACGCCATCAGCAAGCACCGGGGTGGTTGTCACATACTCCTGTTGCAGGTCACTCGCCAGAAGCGGGTTGCCGCCTGTCAAGAAGAGGCCAAAACAGACCAGCAAGTAACGGTATAATTTCATTTTTCTCTCCCCCACCTTTCCCTCCCTCGAGGTGACCCACAATTCAATCCGCAATACCATAGGTACTGACCGGCTGATCGGACAGGTCTGCCCCTGATTCGGTCGTCAGCTGACCTGCTCCCGCCATATATCCGGCAGTCGCCGGCAGATCGAAACCACAGAGGCTTTCAACTATGGCCTCTGTTCCCCGCCGGCCCCGGACCCGCGCCAGCACGAAAATCTTGAGATCATTATCGTTGCGAACATCACCATCGCCGTCCGGGTTGTCACGCAGATAAATCTCGACAGGCAGCTCATTGATTTCGGTCACCCAGGCGGACGCTGCGGGGTATGCCTGGGCCGTACCGGCGGTCAGAAACGTCTGCCATCCTCCGGAACTGGAATAGCCGGCAGCCAATTGCTGCCGCGCCGCTTCGATACCGGCCTGTGCCGCCCAGAAGATCTGTTCACGATTAGCTGCATCTGCAGACTGACGGGTCGACTGTAAGATCTTCTCGGTAAGAAGATAGGCCAGGGTCAGCAGCACTGTCAGCATCAGCACCACACTGACCAACGCCATCCCCCGCTCATTACAGACCAGGACCTTCCACCTCAACCTACAGGCCAGGATCTTCCCCTTCAACCTACAAGGCATGATTTTTCACCTCGACCAGTTGTGACACCAGGCTGCGCCGATGATGATCCCGGAAAGGTCCATAGGTCCGATTACCCAGTGTATAAACGGTTTCGTTGGTGTAGTTCCTGTCGGCACGCAGATCCCGCACCAGCAGGCTGATGCGCACGCCACGAACATCCTGTGGTCTTGTTGGCCGATTGACCAGGGAGCCGTCGTTAAGAAGATATTCGAACTGCAGTCCATCCACGGCGTCATCGAGAATATTGCGACTCGTGAAATCATCCCGCCGCAAACGTTTACTGCCGGCGAAGGGGTCCAGTTGATAGTTATAGACTCGTACACCGAGAAGTTCGGTGCCGACGGGGACATCTTCCATCAGGGGCTGATTCAGCTGCAGGCTCAGATCAGCAAGATGCACGGCATAACAGACGCGATGATTGGCAAGCACCAGGTGGTTAATCGCTTCGGGAGCCGGCTGCAGCTCGCGAGACGATCCCGGGCTGCGATTGGGGCGGCGGGTCAACACCAGGCCAGTCTCTCCGGAAACTCCCGGCTGCGCCAGACGCAATGGCGGCGCGAAGGAAACCGCCTTGACGATCGTCAAACGGTCATCCTCATCGGTGTAATCATCAGCAAGAATTGAGAAGGGCAAAGCCTCCAGTGGATCACCGCTCAGGCTGTCGTGAACCAGAGACAACGGCGTACCACCGGCAACCTGCGGCACAGGCCCGAGCAGAAAGGCGGCATCGCGGATGTCACTGGCCAGGAAACGGATCAGTCGCTCGGCCCGATCCTGCAAATCGTTGCGGCTGATTTCAGTCAGAACACGCGACTGAAAACTAATCACCAGCTGCAGGATCATGCTGCCGACCAGACCGGCGATTGCCATTGCGACCAGCAGTTCGACCAGGGTCATGCCGGTACAGACGTCTCTTTTCATGGCGCCGAACGGATCGTTTGCAACTGATAGCGGTGAGTTCGTCCCTGCTGCTCCCAGTGTGCCGTCACCGTGATCCTGCTCTGGTCAGGTTGCGGCAAGTTTTGTTCGATCAGTTGCAGAATTTCAATATCCGCAACGAGCAGTGGCTCATCGGGAACCATCGTCAATTGGGCATAATCAACGACCTGCAGCTCCGCCATCACGTCACCGGTCAAACGTCGCGCCTGAGCATACAGGCCGTTACCATGATTGACCTGTATCCCACTCATCAACAAGGGCAACAGCCCCATGCTGGCAACCAGGAAAATCACCAGCGACACCAGCACTTCAACCAGCGTAAAACCTT
>QNFC01000181.1 GCA_003645395.1 Gammaproteobacteria bacterium | reverse complement strand
GCTTTTAGAGCGTTGCGCAAATTCCTGAAGGCGACGGGCGGTTCATCAAAAAACATCACACCGAAGCGGGAATAAACCAGGTCAAATTGTTCGGCGGGCAAGGCGACCGTGCCGATATCCGCCTGTGTGAAACTCAGGTTATCAGCGCCGCCGTGGCGCTGCGCGGCGATATCCAGAATAGTGGCCGATATATCCATGCCGACCACCGCGCCCCCGGGCAAGACTTGCTCGGCGAGTTCACGACAGGTCACACCGCCGCCACAGCCCACGTCCAGCACCTGCTCGCCCGGCTTTGCCGCCGCACGGCTCTTCAATACCGCCGTCATCGAGGCAAAATTGCGCTCGGAGACATCCATGGTCCGCGCCCAGGTATCGCCACCGTCGCCGTTCCAGTAGCGGTGACCGTCACTCATCTCGACAGATTTTGGTGAATTACTCACTCGTTACTCCTTATTTGCAAATTTCGATTCAAACACTATTCAAATGCTGAAAAATCAGCCGGCCGTTTTTCGATAAACGCTGCGACCGCTTCGTGATGTTCCGCCGACTCTCGACCTTTGCGAAACAGCACCATTTCGTCATTGATCACCTGCAGTAATTCCTGTTGACAGGCGCCGCTGTTTAGCAGGCTCTTGGTCGCCCGTATTGCCGCTGGCGACAGCGCTGCCAACTTCAGGCAAAGTTGCATCGCTCGTTCATCAACCTGGTCGTCGTCACAAATCTGGCTGACCAGGCCCAGATCGTAGGCTACCTCTGCATCAAATGGTTCACCGGTGAGCAGGTAATGGCTGGCCCTGACCTTGCCGGCCACACTCAGCAGCGTGAGGGTGCTGCCAAATTCTGGCACCAGACCCAGGCTCGTAAACGGCAACCGAAAAATCGTTGAATTACCGGCTATCACCGAATCGCAATGCGGCAGGCAGGTCGCACCAATGCCTACTGCAAAGCCGGCAACCGCCGCAACAATTGGTTTTTCCATCGCAATCCAGACTTTCATCAATTGCATCGCCGGCGAATCAGGCACCAGCGCACCATCCTCTGGCTGTGGAGAAAAATCATTCATGTCATTGCCGGCACTGAACACACCGCCCGCGCCCCGCAGCAACACCACGCGCACAACCGGGTTGGCCGCCGCCGCGAGCATTTCTTCCCTAATCTGCTTATACATGGCCTGGGTAAAGGCGTTTTTCTTTTCTGGACGGTTCAAGGTGATGATCTGAACACCCTGATTCACTTCACTTAAAATCGAATCGCTCATATTGCCTCTGTTAAATGGAGATTCACGACGGCGTAACCGACCGGCTCAAACCATCATTTTGAGCCACTGGCGATACATGCCGTGGCAAAAGGTTTCGTTTTGCTGGAGGCTGGAGTAGAAGGGTTCGATTCCCAGGGCCGCAGACTCCTCGTTACCGCCCTCCTGCCAGCTGTTTCTTCCTCGGGAATAACCCTGTTGCCACTCGACGTCGCTGGCCTCAAACCCGCGCTGACACGCTTCCATCACCGCCTGGTCATCCGGTGTCGCCTGTCCGCAGGGGCCAAGGAAGTCCTCGTACTGGCGCAAACGGACCTGGCGCCCTCTAGAGTCTTCGTTTTTTGGGGCGATCAGGTAAGTTTCCAGCTGGGTAAAGCCAACGGATTTGGGAATGATTTTGCGCAGCGTAGAAGAGGCGTTATCCATCAGCAGTAAATTCGGATAGATAACCAGGTTACGGATTCGGTCGGCTGACCAGCGAGCCTCGAGTTCACCCTTGCGCTGAACGACTTCGTCCCGCGAGAACGCCATCGGACGATCGCCCATGTTTGGTGGTTCGGCCCAGTCAACAATATGGCCATTACCCAGGTCAAAACTGCCACTGGGGATGTCACTCAGATTAGTGACATCGACCATTTTCAGGGTATTACCGCTAGCGCCTTTCATCCGCTCCAGCATCACACCAACATAGCTGGAGTGGACCGGAAAGAAATGATAACCGTCGATATTCTCGAACTGGATTTTCCAGTTGGCCTGGCACGTGTAGTGGTGGGCTCCTTTTAGAACCTCCAGCCCGTCGGGGGAACTATCCACATAGATATCAATAAAGCGACGGGCATTACCGAGGTGCTCATCCAGGGTCTGCACATCACCGTTCAAGCTGCCGAAAATGAAACCACGGTAGGTTTCGGTGTGGGCAATCTGCCGCAGGTTGTGGTCCAGCTGGTGAAAATAGTCGGGATAATTCCCCGAATCCTGCTGATCCACGGCGCCATTACCGGCGCTATCAAATACCCAGCCGTGGTAAATGCACATATGTTTGCGTTTATTACCGTGTTTGCAGGTTGTTATCTGCGCGCCTCGGTGGGGGCAGGCGTTATAAAAGGTGTTGACGTTGCCCTGCTCGTCGCGCATCAGCACCACCGGCTGGCTGCCGATCTGCGTGGCGAAATAATCATGGGGATTGGGCAGCTGTGATGCGTGGGCCAGGAACACCCAGTTTGACTCGAAGATATGCTTAATTTCACGCTGAAAAATATCCGGGTCCGCGAACACCCTCCGAGAGACTTCGAAATGACCCTCGTCGGCGTTATCCACCACACTGCCAAGAATGTCCGGGTTGACTCTGGTATCCATAATTTCCTCCACTCCATAAAACAAATGACTAGCCGATTGTAAGAACTAGTGGAGTAGATTCACAACCTGAAAAAAGAGTAAGCGACACAAAGGGGCATACGGCTGACAACCAATACCACTCGGGAGTCAACGGCCCATGATTTCAAAACAGGGACGGGCCACTCCGATAGTCTGCCCGGTAGGCTGATTACCGATTATGTTTGCCAGCATCGCGGTAGGACAAAAGTTCTGCGTAAATGAAGCGAGTTCTGAGCGGTGTTTTATGCACCGATCTGCAGCGGAGAGAGGGAAGCAAGCGAATGTTTAACCGACAAACGTTTTTAGCCGAGTGCCAGGCAGCCGTACGATTTCGAGCAGGTGGTTACTTTTACGCGGATCAACCAACCTGATTAGACACAGCTGATTTGGAATCGCCGTGTTGTGTTAGACCACTCTGTTGTTTTGGAGCATTCAGGCGCATCGAAAATATCGCCCCCGCGGCAATCAGCAAAAAACTGCTAAATAGCAGATAACTGTCGGTGAACCCCCACCCTCGCGCCACCAGTGCGCCACCCGCTACCGGGCCAATAATGGACCCCACCCGGCCACAGCTTTGCGCCCAGCTAACGCCAGTCACCCGAATGACAGTGGGATAAATCTGGGTCGCCAGCGGGTAGAGCCCGACCTGTGCACCGCCAGCAGTAACACCCATAACAAATGCACACAGCAGCAACAGAGTAGGGTGATCGACACTCAGCCCCACCGCCATTGCCGACAACATAGCTACGACAAAATAGCCGCTCAGGGTGACGCGAGGATCCATGTGCTCACTCATCCAGGCCAGCAGCAGCCCACCGCCAACCCCGCCAATATTGAATACCAGTACCACGTTAAACGCCTGCTTGGCAGTCATGCCATAGTCGATCAGCAGCTTGGGGGTCCAGTACATGAGAAAGAACAGCACCAGCAGGTTGATGAAAAAAGCGATCCAGAGCATTATCGTGTTGCGCAGGCGATCCGGCGCAAACAGCAGCGAAATTCGCGTATTAGCAGCGGCCTCAGCCAGAGTAAACCGGCTTTGCGGTGGATAGCTTACGGTCGGGTTAATCCTGCTCAGCTGCTGGGCGATTTGGGCTGAGCCGTCACCACGCTTAACAAGGTAGTGCATCGACTCAGGCATGAAGCGCACCAAAAACGGCACCAGCAACAACGGCAACACCCCGCCAAAATAAAAGATCGACTGCCAGCCATAGGATTCGATCAGCACCTTAGCGGCCACACTGCCAATGATGCCCCCGGCGGCAAAACCCATATACATCACGCTGACCATCATTCGCCGCTGGCGGTCAGCCGAGTATTCAGCCACCAGAGTCACCGCGTTGGGTAACGCTCCGCCCATGCCAATCCCGGTGACAAAGCGGATAATCAGCAACTCGTTAAGATTATTTGCCAACCCTGCCAGGGGCGTGCAGACGGCAAACATAAACACGGTCAGCACGACCATGCGTTTACGACCGTATAGATCCCCCAGGTAACCAAACAGCGCGGCGCCCAGGGCCATACCCACCGTGGCCGCAGCAAACACGATGCCCAACTGGTCGTTGGCCAGCCCCAGATCCGGCATCATCCACGGTGCAGCAAAGGCAATAATCTGGGCATCCATGCCGTCAAAGGTGGCCACCAGAAAACAGAGCAGCAACACTACCAGCTGCGCCCGCGACAAACGGGCGCGATTCAGCTCGGCGGAGATTTCATATTCGCTAACCACGGATATTGCGCGCTGACCTAGAGCGAGATGGAGACGTTTGCGGCGACATCGCG
>QNFC01000180.1 GCA_003645395.1 Gammaproteobacteria bacterium | reverse complement strand
CTGACCTCGGTTCTATCGGCAGAAATAGGCCGCACGTAGCGAATCAGCGATGCTAGCTGATCCATGATGAACAGGTTGGGATAGATCGCTACCTGGCGCAATTTTGAGCTCATCCAGCGGGCGCGTTCCTCGCCGTGGCGTTCCACAAAGGTTTCGTGGCGGGCATAGACGGGGCGGTCTTCGGGGTTGGGCAGGTCCGACTGGATCAGCGTGTGACCGTTTTGCATGGCATAAGTAGCGCCGACGGTGTCCTTGTCGTTTAGTTCGTCGACACGGATCATTTTGGCGGCTTTGGTTTTGCCTTTTTGCAGCTCCTCGTCGCGCATCTGCACCACTTTAATCAGGGTCTTGTGCACGGAGGGCAGGTGCAGGCCGTCGCCACCGCCGTTTTCGATCAGCAGCTTCCAGTTACCGTGATAGACACAGGTATTGGTGCCGCGCACCACCTCAAACCCTTCTTCGGACTGGTCGTTGAGCATGTCGATGATTTCGGTAATATCACCGAGGTGCTCACCGAGACTGCCGACGTCGGCATTGAGACTGCCGAACACGAAGCCACCGTGGGTCTCGACTTTGGCTATTTTGGTGAGGTTGTGGGCAGCCAGGTTGCGGTCAGCGGGGAAACCCTCTTCCATTCGCGGCATGTATTCGAGATTGCCATCAAGGTCAAAACACCAGTCGTGGTAAGAGCAGGCAAAACCAGCGGCTTTGTTGCCTTGCTGGGTACGGCACAGGGTAGTGCCCTTATGCGAGCAGGCATTTAAAAAACCATTCACCTTGCCCTCCTGGTTACGGATGATGATTACCGGCTGGCGACCCATGGTGGTGGTAAAAAAATCACCCACCTCTGGGATCTGGTTTTCATGGCAGAGATAAATCCAGTTACCCTCGAAGATGTAGCGCATCTCCATGTCAAAAATTTCTGGACTGGTCAGGGCGACTCGCTTGATGCGCGCCTCCTGGGTCTCCTGGTTGTATTCAACAAACGAACTAAAATCGATCGGGCCGCTGTCGCCAGTAGTCAGGGTTTCAACTTTCATTGCTGCTAGTCCTTATTAAGAATGGCTTTTCAGTTGTTACCGCGGACAATGTCATCCACGGTTTTATATTGATGGCGTACGGCTACTTCCTGGTCCGACAGGTGAACCTCTTTAATCGCGCCACTCATCAGACCGCGCTGGGTGGCTTCGACGGTGCTCAAATCTTCACGCAATAGATCGCGTAGGGCCAGCTTGGAGTACTCCCGGCTGACTGCCTCGGCGGCATCAGTGGGCGGAATCATATAGAAACGGTATTGCCAGAAGGTGCGGTCGACCGCCACCGGCCAGAAGTGGTAGGTGAAAAACCAGCCGTTGGCGACATCAATAAAAAAGTTGGGGAAAACCACATTGATATCAAACAGCCAGTGTTTGTGCTGAGCCGGATTGGTGCCGGGCATGAATTGCTGCTCCATGGCGCCTTCCTGTAGCCATAGCGACGAGGCCATTTTGAAAGACAGGGCCTCAGCAGGACGACTCTGTGCAGTGTAATCCGGGTTCATCGGCACCGACGCCGATCGATGGGGGCCATGAAAACGCACCGAGTTAAGGTGCATATAGGGGTCATCGCCGGTGGGGTCAACCATGTCGCCAACCGACAGGCGGTGCACGAAAGCACCGTGATAGGACTCGTGAAAGGCATCGACAAAGACCTTCCAGTTGCAGTTTACGTCGGCTTCCAGGCGATGCATGGGCACCATCTGCTCAAACGGAAAATCTTCAAGCTGTTCGCCCATTTTGCCGAGAAAATCCACCAGGCTCTTTTCGGGGCTTTCGTCCGCATTAATAAAGATAAAGCCGCGCCAGGTGTCGCAATGGATGGAGACCAGTCCCATTTTTTCTTTGTCGAGGTCAAAAAACTGGCCTTCGTCAGGCACGTAGGCCAGTGCGCCCTGGGTGTCAAAGGTCCAGCCGTGAAAACCACAGGAGAAACCTTTGGCGTTGCCACAGCCGGCGGCTACTTCGTTGCCCCGGTGGCGGCAGACATTATGAAACGCGCGGATTTGATCATCCTGACCGCGCACAATAATGACGCTACTCTGCAGAATAGCGATCTCCTGCACCATGTAGTCGCCAGGATTAGGAACGTCTTCTACCCGGCCGACGTTAAGCCAGGTTTTTTTAAAAATCTTCTCCCGTTCGAGTTCAAAGTACTCCGGCGAAACCATCGACTCGATGGACAGGGGTCCGGTGCCCAGTTCGGGGAAATTAGCGGCGTAAGGTCTGGAATCAGGTGCGTTCATGTGGGATTGCCTCCTGGTGGTGACAAGGAATAAGTTGGATAGTTACTGAGCAGCGGTTTGGGCAAAGGGCGGCAATATTCTGAATCGCTCAGCCTCAAAGCCATCGGGTACGTCGACCGCGAAGTAGATCTCGATTGACGGCGCCACCTCCATAAAGCTCATGGCCATGTTTAGCAGGCGCTGGTCGGGGTCGGCCATGTTGCCCAGTGGCAGAGGTTTGAGGTGCTCGATCATGGCCTCCATTTCGGGTAACAGCGCGTTGTAGTAGGCGCGCAGTTCCTCCATGGTTGAGGCTAATCGTTTAGCGTTGCGGCTGGGTTCGTCACCAATTGCCCACTCCGTGGCAAAAGGCTCAAGATGGGCAAACGCGCCCGGTAGTAATGAGTCGCTCATTGGGTTCTCCTCTCCCTGGTGGCGGCGGACAGCTATTAACGCCCGCAGACGATTAGTTATAACACCTGGTTTAGTACAGGCATAGGTGAGGGGCTGACCCGAATGACAGATAGTCAAGCGAATAGACACGGGGTGGCTGGTGACCACTGATTTGGTGGTTCGACGGGCTCACCACTGACGGACTGCATTGAATTCTCGTTCGTCCCGGGCCTGTCGAAGGACGAACAGAGCATAGACCGCTAGTAGTGTGTTCGGCCCTCAGAATATGGGTTCCCAGGGAGTAGGGTGTTTAGTAAGGGGCTGCCTGCTTTACATTATTCGGCCAACCGGGAGGGCTGGGGACTGGGGCTTTGTCGGGTTTAGGAAGGCTTCGACTCTCGCCCTGGTCTTGATGGTCGGTGGTCTGAACATGAGGCGTGCTGGCTGCCGTGAATAGCGAGCACGATTGGCAGTTTGCCGCTTCAGGTGCTGACTTGGCCAGGGGCTGGACTATGGATAACTGCGATCCCGTTGAATTAAAAGCCGTAGAATGCACACCCCCCGAATACAGCCGGCTAGACTGAGAGAAAGGAAGTTTATGGATAGTACTGCGCAGAGTATCGACCAGCGTATCGCCGATGAGATTGGTGCCAGGCAAGCGCAAGTTGTTGCGGCGATTGGCCTGCTGGATGAGGGTGCCACGGTGCCCTTTATCGCCCGTTATCGTAAAGAGGTGACCGCTGGCCTGGACGACGGCCAGCTGCGTACTTTGGAGGATCGCCTGCGCTATTTACGTGAACTGGAGCAGCGGCGCGAGGCAATCCTTTCGAACATTCAAGAGCAGGGCAAACTGACCCCCGAATTGGCAGGCGTCATTAAGGTGGCCGACACCAAAACGCGGCTCGAAGATCTCTATTTGCCTTATAAAGTTAAACGCCGCACCAAAGGCCAGATTGCCCGCGAGGCCGGCCTTGAGCCGTTGGCGGATGCCCTATTGGCCGAGCCGACCCTGAACCCTCAGGACGAGGCGAAGAAATATGTCAACGGTGACGGTGAAGAGGGCAAAAAAATCATCGATGTGAAGGCGGCGCTCGATGGCGCTAAATTCATTCTGATGGAAAAGTTTGCCGAAAACGCAGAATTAGTCGGCAAGTTGCGCACCTTTTTGCAAACCCAGGGCCAGGCAAGCGCCCGTTTAATTGATGGCAAAGAAAACGACGGCGGCAAGTTTCGCGATTACTATGAATATGATGAATTACTGAGCAAGATTCCGTCTCACCGGGCGTTGGCAATTTTCCGCGGTCGCAACGAAGGTGTGCTGAGTGTTTCGGTGACCGTGGGTGAGTCGGCGGCGGGGTCAGCGAAAGTAGTCCACCCTTGCGAAGCCATGGTCGCCCGATTCTGGGGTGTTCGTGACCAGGGTCGCGCCGGCGATCAATGGCTCAATGAGGTGGTGCACTGGACCTGGCAGGTGAAATTACTCGGTCATCTGGAAACCGACCTGCTGGGTGAAATTCGCGAGCGCGCAGAGCAGGGTGCCATACAGGTTTTCGCCGACAATTTAAAAGATCTGTTACTGGCAGCTCCCGCCGGACAAAAGGCCACTATTGGTTTAGATCCTGGTTTGCGTACCGGCGTTAAGCTTGCGGTGGTCGATGGCACGGGTAAGGTACTGGACCATTGCGCCATCTTTCCCACGCCGCCGCAAAAACGGCTGCAGGAGGCGGAGGCGGTACTGCTGAAATTGTGTCAACAACATAACGTTGGCCTAATCACCATCGGTAATGGCACT
>QNFC01000179.1 GCA_003645395.1 Gammaproteobacteria bacterium | reverse complement strand
TTCGCGCCAGCCGAAGGTATCTAGCAACTTCACTCGCCCCTGATGCAGATAACCGAGCACCGCGTCGTTACCAAGATGATCTCCGTAATTCAAATCGGTTACGCGAACATCAAGCAACACACTGTGCAGGATTACCAGGTCGGGCTGGCGCTGGGATTGCATCAGAAAAAGCTCTGCACTGTTTGGCCTACTTTGAGTTTTTAAAACCGACTTCTTACTTGCCGACTAGTCGTAGTGTCGGCGGTCCCGCCACAGAACGATAGACAACCCCCATAAATTACCTCAATAATCCCCCGCTACCGCCATAGAGAACTAACTGCCCACAGAGATTTATGTGCCGAATTTAGGGGCGGATCAGAACAATTAATAACAATCATTATCAGGCCATCAGGCCTGTTTTTGCGCTGAATTGCGCAAACCGTCTACATAAAGGGGCATTTAGCTTGTGAGCATCTGTAAGCCCGCGTTTGGAGGCATACTGTTGGTGATGGTCACCGCCGCTACTGCCGGTCCGGCTGAAAATAATTTTATTGATAGCCTTTCGCTCACTTATGGCAATGGCCAGAGCGATACCAATGTATATCGCCTCGGCATTCAGCATGCCTGGGATCGCAGCTGGTTTACCAACGGCAACTGGCACGTGACTGGCTATTGGAATGCGGAAGTCGGACATTGGCACAGCGGCAAAGGCGGCGGCCACGAGAGCGACCTCTACGATCTCGGGCTAACCCCCATCTTTCGGCTGGAGCAAAAATCTTCACACAGCGGTCACCTTGCTCCTTATGCCGAGGCCGGCATTGGATTACATATGGTCAGCCCAACATCCATCGGCGACCGAAATTTAGCCAGCGTGTTTCAGTTTGGCAATAACCTGGGGGTCGGTTTTCGCTTCGGCAGTCATGGCAGATACGATCTGGGCTATCGTTTTCAGCACATCTCAAACGCCGGCCTCTCCCAGCCCAACCAGGGTATGGACATCCACACGGTCAACATTCGAGTCGACCTGTGAGCATGGGTTAACAACTATGTTAGCCAGGCAAAGCGCGTAGCCACCAGTCTGATGCACTGGATATTGTTAATCGCGCTGGTAGCGCTGGTTATCGCCGGCCCACAATGGTGGGTGCGGCGAACGCTGAACCGCTATTCAGCGGCCAGGGATAATATCCCGGGCACTGGCGGGGAGTTGGCCCAACACCTTTTCAAGCGACTTGAATTGGCCAATGTCAAACTACTCACTGACAGCCCTACTGACCATTACGACCCCATCAACAAACAGGTCTGCCTGACACCCGCCGTTGCCGACCAACGATCATTAACCGCTATTGTCGTCGCCGCCCATGAAGTCGGCCATGCCATTCAGGATGCCACCGGCTACGCCCCACTGAGATGGCGCACCCACATTGCGCGCCTGTACTCCTCTCTGGAGAAGTTTGGTGGCGTTCTGTTACTGTCTATCCCGGTGGTGATTTTAGTAACGCGAGTCCCACAAAGTGGTTTAATAATGCTGCTGTTGGCCGTCGGCTCTACCCTGGGCGCGGTTTTGCTGAGTTTGATTACCCTGCCAGTTGAACTCGACGCCAGCTTTAACCGTACACTGCCGCTGCTTGAAGCCGGCAATTACGTGTCCGCAAAAGACCTGCCCGCCGCGCGAAAAATACTCACCGCCTGCGCGTTAACCTACTTCGCCGCATCACTGATAAGCATGTTCAATGCCTGGCGCTGGATGAGATACGCCCGTCGTTAACTGGGTTGACCAACAGGACCTGCGAAAAACCTATTGACTGGCCTCGCGAACACCGACTGTCGTCAAAATCGCATCCACGTAAATCGCGATGCCTTTTTGAAGTAATTCCACCGGTAACCGCTCATTGGGCGCATGTACCGGAAGATGCTCATCAAGAAACCCCATACCAAAAGCAACATAGCCGGGGAAAGCCTTCGCATAAGTGGTACCACCGATCGACAGAGGTGCCCGATCATCGTCAACCCAGCGCCGGTAACTACTGACCAGCTCCTGCACAAAGGGATCGTCTGGATCAACCCAGAGCGGGTCCATCGCAGCAACCACATCAACCCGGCCACTGAGTGGTGCAACTGCCTCTACTAGCGCCGCCTCAATCTGCGCGGTACTCAGCCCAATGGGGCCACGGATATTCAGGTAACTATGCACGCCCTCACTGTCTGTCACCACCTGGCCGACATTCACCGTAGTGCTACCCATTACGGAATGCGTCCGGTCAATTCCGAGCGAACCACCATCGGTCGCGCCACCGATAATTTTGCTTAAAAACTGTAATGTCCGACCCGCTGCTGAGCCATCTGTAAAACTACCGGCAAAATTGCCACCTTTGGCACCCGCAGTGAGCATTCTTGCCAAATGGGTAATCGCGTTAACGCCGCTATCCGGGCGTGACCCATGACCGGCCTTGCCCAAAGCGGTGACTTGCACACCATCCTGCTTTTCCTCAATGGCGAAACCAACCCGGGGATTCAACTCTGAGTAGGCAGTCATCCAGCTGGCAACAAGATCACCATCACGGCGAACCCAGACCGTCGCCCTGGCTGGAATGGAATTCGGTGCGGTACCCCCAGCCCAGTCATCAAGCAGCGGCGCGGACAGCGGCCGACTATCGGTAAAACTGACCACAGCATTAATAAAGCTCTTCTCGGCATGGACGACCGGAAAAGCGGCATCGGCCGTCCAGCCCTGCGCAGGAACCAGACCTAATTTCCCGACGGCGACAAAATCATTCCAACGCATGTTCTCTTCACTAGTGCCAACGATCACGCGCACACCACCGGCAAGCTTAATACCCATCTCTTTTATAGCCGCTAGCGCATAAAGAGTAGCAGCGATTGGACCTTTATCATCGGCGGCACCTCGCCCCCACACAGCACCGTCCACCAACAACCCGGAAAACGGCGGATGCTGCCAGCCAGCCTCTTCGCCAGCTGGCACTACATCGGCATGAACCAGAATACCAATCACCGGCTCCTGCTGATCAAAATCAATAATCGCCACCTGCTGATCAGCCACTAACCGCGCTTGAAAACCTAGCCGTTTTGCTTCCGCAACAATATCCAGTAACAATCGGGTTTTATCGGCCCGGTGACTATCGGTTGCATCCGTCACCGATGGAATCGCCACCCATGTTTGTAACGCAGTGATCGCCGGCTGCAGTTGTCGGTCAGTAGCTGCCTGAATCTGGATAGCATCCACAGCAAAAACACTGTTGCCAAATGACAGCCACAGCGCCCCCAACCAGAAGCACCTGCTAGCCCAGCGGAATTTCTTCATCACCCTCTCCCAGCTCAATGCTCTCCTCTCCATCACGGGCTTCTTCACTGCGTAATGCCCCTACCTCCCGCAAATATTCAGCACCAACATCACCGGTTACATACTGCCCATCAAAACAGGAAGCATCGAGACCATCAAGCCGGCCACTGGAGTCAGTAACCGCCCGTTTCAGGTCATCCAGATCCTGATAAAAAAGGCGGTCAGCACCAAGATATTCAGCCACCTCATCCGCGTCACGACCGTAGGCGACCAGTTCGCTCGGCGTCGGCATGTCGATGCCATAAACGTTGGGATAACGAACCGGCGGAGCAGCCGAAGCAAAGTAGACCTTGCGCGCACCGGCATCACGAGCAAGTTGAACCAGCTGTTCGGAGGTAGTCCCGCGAACAATTGAGTCATCAACCACGAGCACGTTCCGGTCCTTGAACTCACGAGCGATCGGGTTGAGCTTGCGTCGAACAGAACGCCGCCGCTCACTCTGCCCAGGCATAATGAAGGTACGGGCAATATATCGATTCTTGATAAATCCCTCTCGATAGTTCACGCTGAGGTGATAAGCCAGCTCCAACGCAGCGGTCCGGGCGGTATCGGGCACTGGAATGACCACATCGATATCGTGATCAGGCCACTCGCGCAAAATTTTCTTTGCCAATGACTCGCCCATTCGCAGGCGCGATTGATTTACGCATATGCCATCTATTATCGAGTCGGGCCGCGCAAAGTAGACGTATTCAAATAGACACGGAAACAACCCCTCTGCTGGCACGCACTGGCGACTATGCAATACCCCGTTGTGATCGATAATCACAGCTTCACCAGGTTTCACGTCGCGCACTAGTTCAAAACCTAGCACATCAATCGCCACACTTTCTGATGCAATGATGTGATCATAACCACCCGACCGGCGGCGGCGCCCGATTACCAGCGGGCGAATACCGTGGGGATCGCGAAAACCTGCAATACCGAAGCCAGTAATCAACGCAACCACGGCGTAGGCGCCCTGGCAACGCTCCTGAGTCGCGGCAATGGCCCTGAACAGCTCATCATGGCTTATCCGCGGCTGCCCCTCTTTATGGAGCTCACCGGCAAGTACGTTCAACAACACCTCGGAGTCAGAATCCGTATTCAGGTGACGAAGTTCGCCTGACTCCAATTGCTCGCGCAG
>QNFC01000178.1 GCA_003645395.1 Gammaproteobacteria bacterium | reverse complement strand
CGGTGTGCTGACGGCATTCTTTTTTAATGGGAAATTGCTGGGTAACCACTGATTGGCAAGTGGTTAATTTGGTGTTTTTCGACGCTTGGCCTGTTGTCAGAGCAAATCATGGGCCTCAGGCATAGATAGATTCCAGTTCCTCAACCCGAGTGCGCTGTCGCTCAATGATATCGATCTGAAACTCTCGGCACACTCTCACCCGAGCGGTGGACCGTAAATCTCCGTGACTTAACACCCAGACTCCCCAGGTGGACGGCGGCCGCGTCAAATCAAGTCGTTGTAGGTCGGGTTCTGCGTCGGCGACATAGCAGGGCATTCGGGCCAGTCCCATTCTGCATCCACCATCGCCATTATCGTGCCGCTCATTGGCAGCGTTTCTAATGCCCCGGGAAAGGTCACCGGTCAACGGGTCATTGAGACCGGACTAGAGATGGACATGGAGCACTACTTCATGACAGAGAACGGTGGCTTTATGCACACCAAAGATCTCGGCATTTCGACTCGGGTGGTCGGTAAGAAAGATCAATACATGATCGAAATCACTTACGACACCCAGCCTGACTCAACCCGTGGCGTGCTCGGGGGTTACGAGGGTCAGTTCACCAGCTTTGGCCTGGTAGACCTGAGGGCTCTCAACGGACTTATCCGCTACAACGGCGAGATCTGTCAGGTAGCGAGGTAATGTAAGGAGATTGAGGGCTGCCCCCCCGGTAGCCCTCAATTTTCCAAAATTTCATGGGTTTCTACCATGCAAACAAATTATGTTGGTTCAGCCAGTCCATCGGGGATTCTCTACTCAATAATCTGCATGAAAGATCTTGGGCATTCCATAAACTTTTATCATTTGCCACTCAGTATGCAGGAGTTACGGTCGGAGAACTTCACCATGGGCCGCTTTACCCTGGTGTTTTTAGATTATGGCGATAAGCAATCATGGGGTCGGATCTTGCAATGCGGCATTTACAAAGCCGCAAGTTTTTAACGATTCCAGCATGATGTTCTATAGGTATTTTAGTTGCTAAACACCCGTTTAGTTATCCAACAAGTTTTGCTACAGTTGGGTACCAATAATCCTAATGTTCGAGATGTTTGGTGATGGTTATGGAGAGGGCAAAAAATGAAAATTGAGCAATTTGATCCGCAGCGTCCGGGGGATCTTGTCGATCCGGAAACAGGTTGGGTGAATCGACGGGTGTTTGTTGATGCTGACGTTCATGCTATGGAGCTAAAACGGATTTTTGCCCAGACCTGGCTTTTTGTGGGTCATGAGTCAGAGGTTTCAGCTCCTGGTGATTACGTCACCCGGATTATGGGTGATGACCCGGTTATTCTTAGCCATTCCAGCGATGGCCAATTCCGAGTATTTCTGAATGCCTGCCCCCATCGTGGCGCACTGGTTTGTCGAGCCGATGCGGGTAACTCACCCAGCTTTAACTGCCCATACCACGGCTGGACTTTCCGTAATGACGGCCACCTGCATAGCCTGGCGGATAAGCCAGAATCCTACAAAAACAAAGTCGATTTTGACGACTACAACCTGGTCCAGGCGCGAGTGGGTGTGTATGCCGGACTGATCTTTGCCACCTTTAATGAGGCGGCACCGGACCTGGAAACCCATTTGGGTAACGCCCGCTGGTATATCGATCTGTTTTTTAACCGCACGCCTAATGGGGCAGAAGTGCTCGGTGCCCCGGTGAAATGGGTAGCGAACATGAACTGGAAGTACGGAGCCATTAATTTTGCTGCCGATGGCCCTCACGCGCTGGCGGCCCACGGGCCGATTTCGCGCATGGCCATTGATATGCCGACGGAGGCGCTGGTCGAGATCGCCAAGAATGGCCCGGCTGTGAGAATTGGCAATGGTCACGGCTGTATTTTTGTACCGGGTCCGCCGGGCTTTCCCGACTGGACCGGCTTTGATCCGGCGACGGTGCCGCTGTATGAGCATATGCTCTCAGCGGGTCAGTTGGGTCAGCTCAAAAATATGTTTAACGGTGTGATGACGGTTTTCCCTAATCTATCCTGGGTCCATTTTCCGGTTACTTTATCGCCTAAAAAGCCGCCGGTTAATTTTTTCAATATGCGGGTCTGGCAGCCTACATCTGCGAGCAGTTCAGAAATTTGGGGCTGGTTTCTGGCTGATAAGGAATCGGCTGATGAATATAAAGAGGCCAGTCTGCGTTTGGGGATTCAAACTTTTACCGGTGCCGGTACTTTTGATCAAGATGATTCCGAAGCCTGGGCATCTATGGATCTCGGCAGTCGCGGCACCATCGGCCGGCAGCGTATGAGTAGCTTTCAGATGATTCTGGCGGGTCAGGAGGATTTGCTGCCTGACTTCCCTGGTCCGGGTGAGGCTTATCACTCGACTTATTCGGAAATGTCCGAGTTTGGAGTGCTGCTGAAATGGCGTGAAATGATGCAGACGGGAGGGGCCTAACATGAGCGAATCAAGCCAGCGGGTTGAAGTATCCGATCACGATTACCGCCGCATTACTACCTTTGTTTACGACGAAGCAGAGCTGTTTGAAGAGAAGGACTATCAAACCTGGTTGAGTCGGGTGACCGAAGATATTAGTTACCAGATGCCAGTGCGTGGTGTGTTTGAGAAAGGCCAACAGTCCGAGCAGAAATTCCAGAATGGCTACTTTGATGATGATCTGGATTCGTTGATCTTGAGGACGACGCTTTGGGCACAGGCCTCCACCACTGTCGCCGAGAGTCCGCCGTCGATAACTCGTCATTTTGTCACTAATATTCGCGCCTATGCGGGTGAGGCAGCCGGCACCTTCCAGGTGACCAGTAACGTGCTGGTGTTCCGTATTCGGTCAACATCCAGTACGCCCCACCTGTTCTCGTGCCGGCGCAACGACTTGCTGCGGGAAGTTGATGGAGAACTGAAATTGGCGTATCGCCTGGTGAAAATGGACGAACCGGTGGTGCAGTCGCCAAACCTGAGCTTTTTGGTTTAGGGAAACTCCGAAAAATTCGGGACGCAACAAATGGGCATTGAGAGCGACTGATGGCTGGTGGCAGGAATGAGGCTTTGGTGGAGCTGAATGGAGTCAATATCCGTGGGAATCAACGGGTATGGCCTTGGCAAGGAAGTTTGTGGTTTTCTTTCACCTGTCAAATCGAGAGAACCGAACCTAAATGGCTTGAGCCAGGCCCCGATTGCTGCCAGTGTTCTAGAGTTAAAAATCACTGCGTTACGTCTATTTTTACAATCACCCTATCCCTCCGCAAGCATTGGGGTAGCAATCGGGGCTTCAGGCACTTAAGGATAGGCAATTGAAACAACCGGATTTATTTAATCGAAAAGTTTTTAATCATCCGGGACGGAACAATTATCAGCAGCTGCAGTTACCGATTACGGTGAGCATCATCACTAAACATCAAAAGCTATTCGACGAGCAAGCCATTGAATTTTGATGAAAAAGACGACTATTACGCGGTCAATTTTGAAGGCCTGGATTGTGCCGAGATAGAGATAGAAGCGAAGGAGTTCGATAACTGTACGTTTACGAAATGTGACTTTAGTGAGGCGCATTTTAAAAAATGTAAGTTCATCGAGTGCGATTTTGTTAACTGCAATCTGAGTCTTGCAAAGGTCGAGTACAGCCGTTTTGCTGACGTCACCTTTCGCAATTCAAAATTGATCGGCATCGACTGGACCACGGTTGCTTGGTCGAACTTGGTGAAAGAGGCACCAGTTCGGTTCCATCAATCTATTGTTAACGATTGCTCTTTTTACGGGCTCTGTTTGCAGGAGTTGGTGCTTGAGGAGTGCAAGGCCCATGGTGTTGACTTTAGAGAGGGCGACTTTACGGGTAGCAACTTCACTTTTACGGACCTGTCTGGATGCCTATTTGGGAACTGCCGTTTAGTCGGCGTCGATTTTTCCGGAGCGGTTAATTACGGTATCGACGTTTATCAAAATGATATTAAGGGAGCAAAATTCAGCCGCTTTGAGGCACTGCGGCTGCTTGATAGCCTTGAGGTTGAACTGGTCGATTAAGGCGGGCGCGACTGAAAATATGGGGTTAGTTCAGTTCTAACATCCCAATATTTGACGCTAGTAATTTGAGAGCAATTTACGATCTCGGAGGCAGGTCTTAAATCATAATATGGGTCAACATTTAATCCGGCGTAAAAAACTTGGGGTGCCGCAAAGCGCTCGCGATGTTTTCACACTACTAGCCCAGGGGGGGGTGGATCGAAGAAGAATTAGCGGATCTGCTCAAGCGAATGGTCGGTTTTCGTATTGCCGTGCATGATTAGCAGCAGTTGCAGCTGCCCATTGCAGTTAGCATCATTACTAAGCATTTAGATGATTTTTTAGGCTACAGCAAAGCGGTATTGTTGCGTGACGCTGCTGCAAAGTAAGGCCTGATTTCAAAATCAGGCGATGAATTATTGATAGCAGGGTTAGTTCAATTTGACGCCCATTCGTGGCAATGCGTT
>QNFC01000177.1 GCA_003645395.1 Gammaproteobacteria bacterium | reverse complement strand
TTTGTTGGGGGTTAACGACTCTATTGTTTCCTTAAAACTAAACGGATTTAACCATCATGGCTTTGTTGATAGCGAGTTGCGTATTAGGAATATTTTTTGGCGTAATATTGCAGCGATTATTTGGCCATTCGTCTAACGAAAGTGAAGTTCAAGTAGAAAACGACTCACTGCGTGTTGAGCTCGATAGCCTGCGAAGCCAGGTCGATGGCCATTTTGCGACCAGCGCAATGATGTTTCAGAACCTCACTGAAGAATATCGAAAATTGCTGGAGCACATGGCCAGCAGTGCTCAATCTCTGGAAGTTGAACTACCCGAGCAGATGTTGGCTGATTTTTCCACCGTGTCAACTTTGGCACAACTGCCCGAAGAGCCGGCGGAAGAACAGGTCAACGAAATGAACAAGCTGGCCGACGAAAACAGTGACGAACAGAGCAGCGATGACGCGTCTGGTGAAACCGTCGACGATGCTACGCAGACCGACTCCGCCACTGAGCAGGATCCACCCAAAACCGACCGTTAATCCACGACCCTCAGTCAAAAATTTTTCAAGTAGCAGCCACCGGCAAAACGCCGGTGGTTTTTCGTGTTCATTAATAACCCGCAGGTGCCATTAAGGTGATCTCTACCAGTAATCTGACCATTCAATTTGGCGCTAAGCCACTGTTTGAAAACATCTCTACCAAGTTTGGTGGTGGCAATCGTTATGGCCTGATCGGCGCCAATGGTTCTGGCAAATCAACCTTCATGAAAATTCTCGCCGGTGACCTCGCTCCCACCCACGGTTCGGTTTCCTCCAGCCCCGGTGAGCGCATCGGCGTGCTCAAACAGGATCAGTTCGCCTTTGAAGAGTATTCTGTAATTGATGCCGTGATCATGGGTCATGCTGAGCTGTGGGAAGTGAAGCAGGAGCGTGATCGAATATACGCCCTGCCGGAGATGAGCGAAGACGACGGCATGCGGGCTGGCGACCTCGAAGGCAAATATGCAGAACTGGATGGATATTCTGCAGAAGCACGGGCCGGCGAACTACTTTCCGGGGTCGATATTCCACCGGAACAGCACTACGGCCCCATGAGCGAAATTGCTCCGGGTTTTAAACTGCGAGTACTGCTTGCCCAGGCCCTGTTTTCTGACCCCGATATTCTATTGCTCGATGAGCCGACCAATAACCTCGACATCAACACCATTCGCTGGCTAGAAGAAGTGTTAGAACAGCGTAACTGCACCATCATCGTCATCAGCCATGACCGCCACTTTCTTAATTCGGTTTGTGACCACATGGCCGATCTGGACTACGGTACGCTCAAGGTATTTCCCGGCAACTACGACGAATACATGCTGGCTGCGACCCAGGCCCGCGCAAGTCAGATCGCCAATAACGAACGCAAGAAAACCCAGGTCGATCAGCTTAAGGCATTTGTAGCTCGCTTTTCCGCCAATGCCTCCAAGTCTAAACAAGCAACTTCGCGGGCTCGGCAGATAGACAAAATCAAAATTGAGGATATCAAGCCCTCCAGCCGCAAAAACCCCTACATCCGTTTTGATTTTGACGAAAAACTGCACCGTCGTGCTGTGCACGTTAAAGATTTGCGCGGTGGCTATGACGAAGATCTGTTCAACGAATTGAGTTTTGACATTGAAGCCGGCGAGAAAGTCGCCATTATCGGCCCCAATGGCATTGGCAAAACCACCCTGCTAAAAATGCTCATGGGCGATATGGAAATACGCGACGGAGTCGTGAAATGGCCGGACAACGCTCGTATCGGCTATTTTGCGCAGGATCACGCCACTGATTTCGACAACAATAAACAGTTAATGGAATGGCTCGCCGACTATCGCCAGCCCAGCGACGACGAACAGGTACTACGCAGCCAACTTGGGCGTCTGCTGTTCTCAGGTGACGATATGAATAAGCGCTGTAAAGTGCTATCTGGCGGCGAGCAGGCTCGAATGATGTTTGCCCGTATTTCGATGCAACGTAACAATATCCTGCTGCTCGACGAACCTACTAACCATCTCGACATGGAATCGATTGAGTCGCTTAATATGGCGCTCGACGATTACAAAGGCACCCTGATTTTTGTCAGCCATGACCGTGCGTTTGTCTCCTCGCTGGCCACTCGGGTCATCGAGCTCTCCGCAGACGGCGTCGCCAATTACGTCGGCGGCTACGACGATTACCTCCACGCTCAGGGGGTTGAATAATCGAATCCACACAGGTCGGCGGGGCTCTTTTTTTATGCAGCTAGTAATTCAACTTGATGAAAGAGTAATGCGTAAAGCGAGTCCTAACCAATAGGAACATTTTCCAGTTTAGCTCGATTTCTTCGGGCTACGATCGACTATCAGCAACGCGACACAGCCATCAGGTTTTCTAGTCGACTTTTAAAGACCCGGCCACCACGGCCGATAGAGGATGCATTAATCATCCGTCTATTTGAGCTGTGGCAGACCTATGAATACCCAGACTATTTCGATTGATCCCGAAACCTTTTTAAAAACAGAATACATGCTCCCGCCATTGCCGGCGGTTGTCTTTGAAATCAAAACCATGATTGAAGAAGACCGGGCTGACATGGCCGAGATATCGACCCTGGTGGGCAGTGACCCGGGTCTCGTCGTGCAGGTATTGAAGATCGTTAACTCTGCGTATTACGCTCTGCCACGACCTGTGACGGACCTGAAATACGCCGTGGCCTTTCTGGGGCTCGCCGAAATTTACCGGATCGTACTTACTTTATCGGTCGTGGCGACACTGGAAATTAATGAAGAGTCCGCACTGGAACAGTTCTGGCGCGACGCCTACTTCACCGCGCTGACGGGCAAATTTTTAGTTAAGCGAATGGAGCCAGGTTTAAAGGCTGAAGAACTCTGGTCATCAACTCTTCTCCACGATGTCGGCCGGCTCCTGTACGTTAAATTCTTCCCGGTCGAATTTGAACAGGTGGCCAGTTACTGCCGAGATAATGGCTGCATGGTTGAAGAGGCAGAACAGGTGCTTGGATTCCCAAGCAGGGCCTCATTTGGTTCACTGCTGGCAGAGCATTGGGAGCTGCCAGAACAGATCGTAAAATCTTGCTCGTCACACGACGAAACATCTTTAAAAGCACTCGACCCCAGCTCTCCCGAGGATGCGTTCCAACGTATGGTTTGCCTAGGTTATCTCACCAGTCGACTCAGCGAGGGTCAGCTCGACGCGGAACATGCCGAGGCATTAACAGCTAGCGTGATCGATTTTATCCGTTGGGACCGACCGCAGTTTGACGAGCTGATCACGGCAGTATCCGAACTGCGAGAAGAGGTGAATGCCTTCGTTTCACGGCTAACGTAAACTTCCGCTCGACTAATCAAACCACTGGCCGCGTTGCACGACTCAACCTGTCGTTCACAGCCAGCCAGGCCGGGGTAACGGGCGGGCGTTCAACAATAATCAAATCAAGCCCTGCACTGTCTAATCGGCGCAACGCCGCATAAAGCTGCTGCGAATAACCTGCTGGGGCGCACGCCAACCGCTCTACCATCGTACACTCGAAATCTATCTCACTAAATTGCACCAGGCCGACTCGCTTTTGTGTGACGTCGCTGGCCACCAATTGGGCAGCTATGTCATCAGCGGCTATCAGCCAGGCTGGCGTACGCGGTGCATAGTGCCGGTCAAGCAAACCTGGCGCGCGCTGGCTCAGGCGATTTGAAAAAGACACCGGCTCCTCTAATACTGTTTCAAGCTGCTGCTTGCTGATAGAGCCCGGCCGCAAAAGCTCGGGACCTTCTATCAAGCTCAAAATGGTGGATTCCAGCCCAATTTCACAGCCACCGCCATCGAGCACCAGTTTTATCGATTCACCAAATTCATCACGCACATGCTCTGCACGAGTCGGGCTAATGCGCCCAAACCGATTCGCAGAAGGCGCGGCCACGCCCCCACCAAATTGATGCAAAACCTGCTGCGCGACTGGATGGCTCGGCACCCTGACTGCGACCGTCTGCTGACCAGCCGTAATCCCGGCATCCACCTCTGGCTGTTTTGGCAACACCAGCGTCATCGGCCCGGGCCAAAACGCCTCAGCCAATCGCCACACTTGATCGGTATCTATCTGGGCCCAATCAGAAAGGCTGTCCGAATCAGCTATGTGCACAATCACCGGATGATCGGCAGGACGCCCTTTGAGCAAAAAAATCTGTTTGACTGCTAGGGCATTGTTAGCGTCTGCTGCCAGCCCGTAAACGGTTTCAGTCGGCAATCCAATTAGCTCGCCCGCGCGCAGTAATGCCACTGCGTGATCAATCTGGTGCGATCGATCAACCTGGCTCATTGGTTAAACCCAGTTGCTCCCCAAGCAGTTCGGTCCGGGCAGCAAAAACAAAATCGCCGATCGCCAGACCGCCTACAGCGTGGGTATTAATTTCTACGGTCAGCTGCCGCCACTCGAGCACCAGGCGAGGGTGATGATTCACCTGTTCAGC
>QNFC01000176.1 GCA_003645395.1 Gammaproteobacteria bacterium | reverse complement strand
AGGGTTTGAAGATGGAAGCCAGGGAGAAATAAGCTATTGTTTTTCATGCGATATTATCGCATTTTAGGCATCAAAACAGGGCCGGGATTTTCATGCTAAAAGGGCTTAACTTAGTGCCATTCGGGTCAGATACCGTCTTGTCCGTCAAGCATAATCAAGTCGATTGCTTTTTCTTGTCTCTGCATCAGTGTTTAAATTAGTGGGTAGTTAGATCTTTATTAGCTGACGAGAAGGAAATGCTTGATTGCAAGACCCTACCGTTCTGAGGTTTTATCTTTAACCGTTTTTTACTGGTTATCCGCGAGTATCGCAGCGAACCGGGTTACTGCGGTTTTGTCTGGTAAGACATGTTGCCCTGTTGGAAAACCGTGAACTGATTTTTGCTCATCGGTTGCCATTGTTCATTTTTTGTCAGCGGCTGCGTGGCGATAACCGTAACTTTATCGCTAGGCTGAGTTTCCTGAGCAAAGTCTACGGTCATTTCTGCATCCAGCAACTGGGCGTCGCCAAACGGGGCTTGCCGAGTCAGCCATGCCAGTTTAGTGCTGCAATAGCTATAAAGTGATTTGGAGTCACTCATGAGAATGTTGAAAATCCCCAGCTTTGCGATGCGACGAGTCTGGATTTCGATAAATTTCCATAGTTGTTTGCGGCGCCGGGGCGGAGTCGGAAATCGCTGGCGGATCTGGTCGAGTAGCCAGCAAAAGGCATATTCGCTATCGGTGGTGCCAACAGGGAGGTAGTGTTCGAGTGGCCATTTTTTGATGCCTTTGAGCTGACCGTTGTGCGCAAACGACCAGGTCTGTCCCCAAAGTTCACGAGAAAAGGGGTGGGTATTCTCTAAACAGACGCGCCCCCGATTGGCTTTACGGATATGGCAGATGACGGTATGGCTTTTAATCGAATAGCTCTGCATGAAGCGGGCGAATTTAGAATCCGCGCTGGGTTCAGGGTCGTGAACGTCTCGATAACCTTTGCCCTCATAGAAAGCAATTCCCCAGCCATCGCGATGGGGGCCGGTAGCACCGCCACGCTGCATTAAGCCGGCAAAGCTAAAGGAGATGTCGGTTGGTACGTTTGCACTCATGCCGAGCAGTTCACACATGGTATTTCTGCTTCCTTTTGGTGAGTTGAGACCTAAGCATAATCAGTGATTTTAAGGGGTGTCATTAGTTGCATCATGTTCTGGTAATCCCAGAAGGGGTATGGCGAGGTATTTAACGTTGATCCCATTGATTTTATGCCGGGTTTTTGTGTTTTCCCAGAATTTGGACACCATTATTCTGCTAGTCCTGGATCCGGTAAGCCATCGAGCCTTAAAAACTTAGCGCCTTTGCGAATGTTGGCCGCCATGGCCGCCAGCCCGTAAACAGTCGCGTTTTTGGCAAGGCCATGAACCGGGTTCGAGCGAGTCGTTAGTGCCATTTGTAAGTGGCAAAAGGGCGCTCACCACCGGCTCGCGTGACTGCTATTGCTTCGTTACGACATTGATCGGCATCCGACAAGGCATAGAATAGAATAATAGGAATAATAGGGTCAGGTCTTGAATCGTGAATTCACTCGACTGATAAACAAGCTATACGCCGATTTGTGAAAAATGTCCTTAGAAAACCCCTTTCCTTTCTGAAAGTATTTAAACAGATTACATGAACGGACTCCTAATGGCCGCAGCCCTGACCGTGACCTCAAACAATAATTTTGAGACAACGGTTGAGGAGATGCGCACCGAGCAATCAGTGCCGGGCGTAAGCGCCGTCGTTACCCTCGGCGATAAAATTCTTTATGCAGGTGCAAGCGGTGTAGCGGACATAAACACTGATCGGCCCATGACCGTAAACACGGTGGTTTATGCGGGTTCGCTAAGCAAAGTCTTTACATCTACGCTAATCCTGCAACTGGTTGAGCAGAACAAATTATCGCTAAACGACCCAGTTAGCGAAATCGCAATACAACCCGGCGACAACAGCCCCGAAATAACTGTTGCACACCTGCTGACCCACGCCGGCGGCCTGGAACGAGAAGGTGACTTCGGTTACTGGTTCAGCGGGGAGTTTCCCGACCGGGCCGCCCTCTCCCGTTATCTACTCTCGGCAAAGCTGCGCGAACCGCCGGGCAGATCACTCCATTACTCGAATGTTGGCTATGCCAAACTCGGCCTGATTGTCGAAGCGGTTGAGGGCCGGCCTTACCACGACGTTCTGCGCAGCGAGTTGCTGGAACCGCTAGGCATGGCGTCTTCTGGCGCGCCCGGACCCATTGAGGGTATCGCTCGCGGCTATACACCAGTGGGAAGACTTATCCCGGACCAGCAACGCCCGTTTGCGGGCGTGGGTCGGGCGGTGGATGATCGGCATCTGCGCGAATACCACGACGCCAAAGCCATGACCCCCGCCTTTGGTATTTACGCCAGTGCGCTTGATTTATCGCGCCTCACCCGGTTTCTGCTCGGCCATGGTGGCGACGAGGTTTTGTCCACCACTATGCGAGAACGCATGCGCAGTCGGCAGCCCTCGGGTTGGGGACTGGGATTAAAACTGGGTACTCTGGATGGCCGCTCGGTCGCTCGGCACGAGGGCTGGTTTGCCGCCCACCGATCACACATGCTGCTGGATTTTAAGGCGGATATCAGCATCGTGGTGATGACGAACAGCGATAGTGGAAAACCCGCAGAGATTGCGGAGGCTTTACATAAGCTAGTTCTGAATGCTGGTCTGAACTGACAGAGCAGCAAAAAGTGGGACATTACCTGCCTGCTAGGCAGCCTCATACTCCACCAGCGCGCCGGCCGCTGCGCAGTAACTAAGGCAATCGCCACAGCCCGTACACTCATCGGCAATCACTTCGAAACGGTGATGAATGCTGTGGAGCATGGGGTGTACGGCATCTTCGGGGCAGACCTCGCGGCAGAGGCCACAGCGGATACATTTATCAACATCAATCGATATCTTCACGCCTCTGCCTCCAATGATTCGTCCAGGGTCAATGCGTCTGCCAATGTCGGTGCCCAGGGTTGCATCATGAAATCCAGAGCTTCTTCTATCGGTTTCTGCTCGGCCTCAGTGAGGGCATAGGCATCCATCTGAAACTTGCCTTCCATGAAATGCATCAACTCCTCCGGGTACTGGCTGAGGTTGTCGTGCAAATCCAGGGGGTCATCCATATATTTAATGCGTACTGCAATACCCAGACAGGCGGTGCCTTCAAAGAAATAGTGCTGGGCATTTCTTGCCAGTGGGTGAATATGCGGAAACATGGCCGTGAGCCCAAAATAGCTGAGAATGCCCAGGGTGTTGGCGTCGGCACTCTCCATCAGGTCTTCTTCTTTTTCGATAAATTTACCGCGTAGTAAAACGTCGGCATGCAGCTGACCGTGCTTGACCTCATCCCAAATCTGCTGCGCGCGCATGCGCTGTAACTCGATATATTTTTCCTGCTCCTCGATACTCACCGCCAGTAGCTGGGTGGACATCTGTTTTATCGACATCTGTGGCCCTTCGCCGGCGTACCCAGCCATGGCGTTATTTTTTAGCCATTCGCGGCTGGGATCCTGTGCGTCTTTTTCGGCAGCTTCAACCGAGCGCAACGTAGCGACGTTCCACGCGGGTAAACAGCGCTCCGTAAAACGCATACGGAAGTCATAACCCGGCCCGGTGAACCCGGTGGGATAGACCCATTTATCGAGGAATTCCTGCAGTATCGGATGAATATCCATAATTTTTTTCTCCAGCAGTTAACGCCTAGGCGCGTCGTGGCCAGCGTTTATCTTCGGTCCAGGCTTCTGCTGGCGGCGGCACCAGTGATTTCCCCGTTTCTGACTCTACAATCGACGCATCCGCCGGACAGTACATCAGGCAGACCGTGCACCGCGGGTAGACACAGCGGTCCATGTCGATTTCGTGCAAATGGGTCTCTGCTGTGTCGATGATCACGGCATTAAAGTTAATCTCTCGACAGACCACGTAGCACATGCGGCACTCGGTACATTTGTCGTGATCAATTTTGATCGGAATAATATCGGGTTGTTTTGCCATAACAGGCTCCTGTTTGGTCAATACGCCATCCCTGGTCAGGCCTAGTCCAGGCCTTTAGGAATTTCCGGGATAGCGTCACTCTGTTTACTCTCTACCCGCAGCACGAACGCAGCCACTTCATCCAGCACTGCCAGGTAATCGCGGCGGACGATTTCGGTGAGACGTTGCGACAGATCGATATCGACATCACTTTGAACAAAGCGCTCCACGACGAAGCGACCCATCTGGATATGGCTTTCTGTTTCGGCCACCAGACCTGCAAACAAGCGCTTAAGCGCCGGATCTGTAAATGCCTCACCGAAGCGCTGCAACCAGGTCAACTCAATCACCTTGGCGCCGAGATTAAGCGACGCTATACGCAGGTTATGGGCGTAATTAGCCAACGCCCGCAAGGTAAAAATAAGATGACCGCTACGACTCGCCTGCACAAATTT
>QNFC01000175.1 GCA_003645395.1 Gammaproteobacteria bacterium | reverse complement strand
GCTATCGGCTCAGGCATCTTGTTGTCCAGAAAAAACCGGCTGCGTTACGGACTGAGGCGTTGTTGCGTCGCCCAGATCGACTGCTGGCGGTGATACTGCTGGGTAATAACATCGTCAATATAACGGCCACCGTGGTGGCGACCGTTATCTCTTTGCGATTGTGGGGCGAATCGGGTCTTGCTTACGGCACTGCAGCACTGACCGTAGTAGTGTTGCTTTTTGCCGAGGTAGCACCGAAAACCCTGGCGGCGATTAGACCTGAGCGGGTCGCTTTTCCGGTTTCCTGGGTATTGACTGGATTGTTAGTAATCAGCTACCCGCTGGTGATGTTGATTAATGGTTTTTCCAACGCACTTTTGCGGTTATTTGGTGTCTCCGTGACTGACACCAGCGGGGCTCGGTTGAGTCGGGAGGAGGTAAAAACGTTCCTGCATGAATCTGGTGGCCACCAGATTCATGCAGGGCAACTGGAAATGCTACTCCGGATTATCGATATGAGTACGGTGGCGGTGGAAGATGTCATGGTGCCACGGCCCGATCTGGATGTGCTTGACCTCGATGACCCCTGGGAAGAGCTGCGTGAGCAGATTATAACCAGTCCCTACAGTCGCCTGCCGGTGTGTCGTGACGGCATTGATAACCTGATGGGGTTGCTGAAACTACGACGAGTCATTGGCGAATTAAACGATGAAGAGGCCAGTGCTGCGCTGATCGAGGATCATATGCAGGCCGCGCAGTTTGTTCCTGAAGGCACATCACTGACGACACAGTTGCTAAATTTTCGCAAAAGCCGATCACACCTGGCGATGGTTGTGAATGAATACGGTGAGCCCATGGGGGTGGTGACGCTGGAAGACCTGGTGGTAGAGATTATCGGCGAACTTTCAGACAAAGAGCCACTGCTGCCGGGGTTCGTCTATTCTCAGAGTGACGGCAGTTACCTGGTACGTGCCAACGTCAACGTTCGAGAATTAAACCGTCGCATGGATTGGTCGCTGCCCGAAGAGGGGGCAAAAACGCTGAATGGGCAGATTCTAGAATATCTACAGGAAATACCCAGCGTCGGTACCAGTATGCGACTCGGAGGGTATCCGTTGGAGATCGTTAAAACCGAGGAGAGTGCCGTATTGATGGTGCGTGTGCATCCAGATGTGGCGGTCCTCTCTGAATCAGATTCAGTACGTTGAACCCACTAAATCACCTCGGAGATATGACCATGAAAAAAATTGGATTTGTGGGCCTCGGTAACATGGGTCTGCCGATGGTTAAAAATCTGCTCGCTGCAGATTTTCAGGTGCGCGTTTTTAGTCGTAGTCGTGGCCCGATAGAGGCCGCGATTGCGGCGGGCGCGGTAGAGGCTGAGTCATTGCCCGCGTTGGCGGAGTGGGCGGAGGTGGTCTGCACCTGTTTGCCGATGCCGGAGGATGTCGAAGCGGTGTATCTGAATGCTGGCGGGCTGCTGTCAGGAACCGTAGCCGGTACGGTTTTTATTGACCACAGTACCGTCGGTCCGGATACGAATCGAAAAATTGCTGCGCGGGCAGATGAAGCCAATGCGGAGTTTCTCGATGCGCCGGTGTCAGGTGGCCCGGGTGGGGCAGCAGCGGCTACTTTGGCGATTATGGTGGGTGGCAAGCTGGAGGTGTTTACAGCGGTGGCCGATGTGCTCGCCGCGATGGGCAAAACCGTCGTTCGGCTCGGCAATTGCGGCGCCGGCAGTGTTGCCAAGTTGCTAAACAACCAGCTGGTAGGCATACATCAGCGGGCCGTTATCGAGGCGCTGATGGTGGCTCAGGCCAATGATCTGAACCTTGATCAACTGTATCAGGTGTTGAAGGGTAGTAGCGGTAACAGCGTGATACTGGAGCTTATGTACCCGCTGATTAAAGCCCGCGATTTAACACCACGGTTTCGCAACACGCTGTTTCATAAAGATATGCGCCTGGCTTTGGAAATGGCGCGCGAATGCGGCATCGACACGGCGATGGGCCGTACCGCTTTTGTAGCGGTTGATGCTGCACAGCAGGCGGGTATGGGTGATCAGGATAGTCTGGCGATGTTACTGCCTCTTGAAGAGCAGAATGGCATCAAACTGTTTGCGTCGGGTGATGAGTAGTCGAGAAGGCCCTTAGTTGGTTTCGGCGCTTTCTTCTGCCTCGCTTCCGGCAAGTTTTTGCAGACGTTTTACATCGGTGATGACCTGGCTCGCGTGTGTGTCGGGATCCACGTCGAGGTAACGCTCAGCAATGACGCCCTGCGGGTTGATTAAAAAGGAATAGCGTTTAGCAACTTTTATAACCATCAGGTTGCGCAGAGCGTCGTAACGTTCAGTTACGACACCGTCGGAGTCAGCGAGCAGAGTAAATGGCAGTTCGTGCTTGGCAGCAAAGGCCGCGTGGCTAGCCTCGTCATCCAGGCTAATACCAACTATTTTCACCCCCAAAGCGTTTAATACGGTGATGTGATCGCGAAACTGGCACGCTTCGGTGGTACAGCCTGGGGTGTCATCTTTGGGGTAAAAATAGAGCAGTAACCAGCTACCCTGATAATCTGTCAGGCTATGTATTTCCCCCGTTTGATCCGGCAAGCTAAAAGCTGGCGCGGCCGAGCCTTCGGCCGGTGGTTCTGCCCATGCAGTGACACTCATGGCGATCAGTAACAGTAAGCTAGGTATTCGGGTCATGGTGCCATCCTCGTTGGAAGTTTATCCGCTCCGGCGGGTGCGAATAAATAGGCTAAGGGTAAGGCTAACGGGTTGGGCAAGGCAATATTGGTTGACCAATGCCCACCGCCTGACTTTGCGAGCCCAGAGCCGGCGTGGTGCGATGGCAGGTTTGAGGCGTCGGTGATTATCGATCGTAGCCATTTGTTTTGTAAAAGGCTAAACCATACGGGGTTACGCGGCGCAGGCTGGGTATCTCGAAAGTGATCTTTTACGTACTAATCAGCGCTATCCTATGTTGGTCAGGTGATTCACCATAGCCACTAGAGTTTTTTTGGGAGGAGTTTATGCTTTACGCATCACCAGGTAGTGCCGACGCCGCGGTCAGTTTTAAATCGCGCTATGAGAATTTTATCGGTGGCGAATGGGTGCCACCGGTTGGTGGCCGTTATTTTGACAACACCACACCGGTCACCGGCGAGGTGATTTGCGAAATTCCCCGGTCTGACCAGGCAGATATTGAACTGGCACTTGATGCGGCCCACGCGGCAGCGCCAGCGTGGGGTAAGACTGCGGTGGCTGAGCGGTCGTTGATATTGAATAAAATTGCCGATCGCATGGAGCAAAATTTGCTCATGCTGGCGGTGGCGGAGACCTGGGACAACGGAAAGCCGATACGTGAAGCCATGGCCGCTGACCTGCCGCTGGCGGTTGATCAGGTGCGCTATTTTGCCGCCGCTATTCGCGCTCAGGAGGGCTCCTTGAGCGAGATCGATGACGACACCGTGGCCTACCATTTTCATGAGCCGCTAGGGGTTGTCGGGCAGATTATTCCGTGGAATTTTCCGATCTTGATGGCCATCTGGAAACTGGCGCCGGCGCTGGCGGCAGGTAACTGCGTGGTACTGAAACCGGCTGAGCAGACTCCCGCATCGATTCTGGTGCTGATGGAGCTCATAGCCGATTTGCTGCCTGCTGGCGTACTCAATATCGTTAACGGATTTGGGCTGGAAGCGGGCAAGCCGCTGGCGAGCAGTTCGCGGATTGCAAAAATTGCTTTTACTGGTGAGACCACGACGGGTCGGCTGATCATGCAGTATGCGGCGACGAATCTGATCCCGGTAACGCTGGAGCTTGGTGGGAAATCACCGAATATTTTCTTTGCCGATGTGATGGCCGAGGACGATGAGTTCTTTGATAAGACGCTAGAAGGGTTCAGCATGTTTGCCCTCAACTCGGGTGAGGTGTGTACCTGCCCGTCGCGAGCCCTGGTTCATGAGTCTATTTACGATGAATTTATGGAACGGGCGTTGCAGCGGGTGGCGGCGATCAAGCTGGGACACCCGCTCGACGACACCACCATGATCGGTGCGCAATCTTCTAGTGAGCAGCTGGAAAAAATCCTCTCTTACGTCGAAATCGGTAAGCAGGAGCAAGCGCAGCTGCTCACGGGTGGGCGGCGTCATCAGCATGCCGGTGAACTTGCCGATGGGTTTTATATGGAGCCCACTGTGTTTGCCGGTGACAATCAGATGCGTATTTTTCAGGAGGAGATTTTCGGGCCGGTATTGTCAGTGACCCGGTTTAGGAATTTCGACGACGCCATGCGCATCGCTAATGACACCCTTTATGGATTAGGTGCGGCGGTCTGGTCGCGAGATATGAACACCTGCTATCGCATGGGCCGTGGCATAAAAGCAGGCAGGGTCTGGACTAACGCATATCACCTCTATCCAGCTCACGCTGCGTTTGGTGGTTACAAGCAGTCCGGAATTGGTCGTGAGAACCATAAAATGATGCTCGATCATTAT
>QNFC01000174.1 GCA_003645395.1 Gammaproteobacteria bacterium | reverse complement strand
TCAAGATCCCAGCTGGCATTAAATATTTTGTGACGGCAATGCTCGGAGTTAATCTGCGCGAACATCATTAACTCAGCATCGGATGGATCACGACCGCTGGACTGGTAAAAATCGATCAGATAATCTATTTCGTCGCCAGACAGCGCGAGCCCCAACTGCTGATTAGCCTGCTCCAACGCTGACCGCCCGTCACTGGAGATAGCGATCCGTTCAAAAGGAACCGGCTCTGCATGTTCAAACACTGATGACGGAGGATAGTCCGCACCCACCAGCTGCTCAGTCATACGATCATAAAGTGGAAACTGGTGGGAACTAGCCGCTGCGTTAAGCACGACATCCACCTCGACGCCGCTTAACTGCGCGCGCAGTCCCCGTTCAATTCGTTGTAACCCGATAAATCCACAGAGCTGTAATATTTCGGTTGCTTTACTCGACCAGGGGGACTGGCTGCCGGCCCGTGGCAACACCAACACGCCGGCTTTAACCGGCATGGACTCTTCTTCGGTGCTATTGATAATCAGGTTCAGGCGGCGGCGCTCGGGGGCCGCTAGTGGCTCTGCAAACTCCGCAAAATAACTGAACTGAGCATCAACCTGACCAAGGTCTGGAAAGAGCTGTGAGAGTTCATTAACAACCTGCCGCCGCCGAAACGGCGCAAAAACAGGTCCACCGCCCAGCTCTACGCAGCTGTAACCACCTGGTAACTTTGCATTCAATCGAGCAGCACACCCAATCGGCGAGCCACCTCCTCATAGGCTTCAACCACCCCACCCAGATCACGGCGGAAGCGATCTTTATCGAGTTTTTCTCGGGTTTCCGCATCCCACAGCCGGCAACCGTCAGGGGTAAATTCATCGCCCAGCACTAACTCACCGTCATACACGCCAAACTCAAGCTTGTAATCCACCAGCAAAATACCGATCTCCGCAAACATCGGTTTCAACACGCCGTTTACGGTAAAGGTCAGGGCCTGCATCTCATCAATCTGTTGCTGAGTGCCCCAACCAAAAAGACGGATGTGATAATCATTGATCATCGGGTCGTGAAGTTCGTCGTTTTTGAGGAAAAACTCAAACAGTGGAGCCTCCAGCTCCAGCCCTTCTTCTACCCCCAGCCGTTTGCAGAGACTGCCGGCGGCAATATTACGCACCACGCACTCTACCGGCAGCATATCAAGCCGCTTGACCAGGCTCTCGTCTGCTGAAAGCAGCCGATCAAAATGAGTCGGCACACCTGCTGCGGAGAGCTTTTCCATCACAAAAGCGTTGATACGATTATTGACTTCACCTTTGCGGCTGAGCTGCTCAATCCTGGCACCGTCAAAGGCCGAAGTGTCATTACGGAAATGCAGTATCAGGCGGGTTGGATCATCGCAGTGATAAACAGTTTTAGCCTTGCCGCGATATAGCTCCGCGCCTTTTTTAATCGATGTAGACATCAAAAATAACACCTATTACTTACTTTAATTAAAATAACTAACCAATTGATATTTAGACCAATATCAATTATCTAAATTCCTACCCAGTCAAAACCATGTTCCTGATCAGCCACTGTTTGCAGAATCTCAGCACCTTGAAGCGCTGTCGATAAGCGGAAACGAACTTTATCTGGATGATTATTTTCGTTGCTCAGGTGTAACGCAACCACTCCACATAAACGCTGTTTATCGAGCGCCCGCAAAAGCTGGGCAGACTGATCATTATTCAAATGGCCGTAGTCACCATCAATCCGCGCCTTCAATGCCTCTGGATAACTACCGTTCAACAGCATATCGCGCTCGTAATTAAACTCCAACATCAGATAATCCACACCCTTCAGCGCTTCCTGGATTGTTCGAGTAATGTGACCCGCATCGGTCAACAGACCGACTGAACGATCACCGTTACTAAACACAAACTGCGCCGGGTCGCGAGCATCGTGAGGCACCGGAAATGGGTTAACCTCAATTTCACCCACACCAAAGGATTCATGGGCATTGAACTCTTTGATATTCGCCAGCGTACCCAGCCGCTTCTGCGCAGCGCGCAGCGTGCCACTGGTAATATAAACTGGCAAACCCAGGTCACGGGCAACCACACCAACACCACCGATGTGATCACCGTGCTCGTGAGTCACCAGCAGCGCCGACAGGCTTTCAGGAACTACATTTCGTAACGCCAGCCGGCGGCGGGTCTCCTTTGCTGAAAAGCCACAATCCACCAACAACCGCGTTTGACCCTCTTCGACCAGCGTCGCATTGCCACCGCTGCCGCTCCCCAATGATGCGCAACGCACCTCAGGGCAGTTGCTGAAGAAGCCTGGGAAGCAACGCAGACGCACCGGCGCTGTTGTCAAGTTTTTCATCTTCGTCAAACACTAGCACCTGATTGCCACCAACCTCCAGCGGCTGCACGGCGATTAAGCGGGTAATGGTCTGCGGCTCGTCGTTACCCCAGGAGAAAAATCCTCCCTTTGGCGCGTCCAGGTCGATATCAGTGACGAAATAGAGCCCGCGTGACCGATCGCGATCTACAATTGGAAGCTCTTCGTCAACAATTGCCATGCCCACCTCACGCCAGGTACGGGCAAAATCCTGTTCGGTGACGATTCGGCTGACACCGGAATTCTGCTCCAGAACATAACGACTGACTTCGAAAGTTGCCGGCACAGCCGCATTAAAAGCATTGATGGATGTACTCGTTCCATCAGGCACAAACGGCTGCCCCATCACGTCGGCCTGGGTACTGACAATGATAGCCTCAGAACTTACAGGATTTAATTGGCGCTGTATGCTCTCTAACAGTGCCGTTGCAGTGACAGAATTATCCAGCTCGTCACCGTCATAGGCGCGCACAAATGTGGTCGGTTCACCCAGGTTTTCTATCACCAGTTTAATCTCAACCAACGGCGGCTCATCATTGTCCCAGAAGGTCAGCCTGTCGATGACACCACGGTCTATCTCCCCAACCAGCGGGTACTCGACCTCGTAAATACCGCGCTCACGATCCATCTTATATATTTCGACCCCTAGTTCCGCCAGCGCACCGCGGACTTCATTCCAGGCATTAGCCGAGCCGCCATTGATACGCAGTGAAGTGACTTGATTTTCATCTTTATAGATCGACGAGATGGCTTCCGCTTGCCGTCTCTGGTCGTTATCAATTGCGCCTTCGCGCGCTGAATAGACGATGTTCTGGTCGTTATCAACACCTGGAATGAACAGCGAACTCTCACCGGCAAAAGTGCCACGGTTCATTTCCGGGGGAATCTCTAACGGCGGCAATTTAGTCGCGGCCTTATATTCTTTCTCAGCCGGGTCGCCAGTGACAAAAGACTCAATTTTGGCACAGCCAGTTAGGAGCACAAGCATCACTCCCGCTAATCCAGCAGAGCGCAAAACGGGCGTAAGTCCGATCATTAAATTGTCCTGTGTAATGTCATTATCATTAATTGAATGCCGGCAAGAAAAGCCGATAGCACTGACTTAGAGCGTTTGGAAAGCACCGTTAGACCTGAATACCCGCCTGTTTCATTGAGGCGAGCAGCGGCTGATGAAAGGCCTCGGATAACGTCGTTAACGGCAAGCGAACCCCCTCAGGAATCATTGCCATTTTTTGTAGCGCCCATTTCACCGGGATTGGGTTCGATTCCAGAAACAGATCCCCGTGCAGGCCAGCCAGTTGTCTGTCCAGCTCAGCAGCATCATCGGCCAGACCCGCCAGCGCAGCAGCGGCCATTTCCTGCATCAGTTTGGGTGCAATATTCGCGGTGACAGAAATCACCCCGGAGAAACCCATCAACATCTGCTCGCGTGCCAGGTCATCGTCACCGCTAAATAAAGCGATTTGCTCGCCACACCGCTCAACCAGCTCAGCGCTACGCTGCAGATCGCCCGACGCTTCTTTCAAAGCCACGATATTGTCGATTTCGGCCAGCCGCTTTACCGTGTCAACCTGCATATCGACGGCGGTTCTACCCGGCACGTTGTACAAAATTTGCGGCACATCAACCGCTTCTGCCAGCGAACGAAAATGGCGATATAAACCTTCCTGCGTCGGTTTATTGTAATAAGGGGTAACTAGCAAACAGCCGTCAACCCCGGCATCGGCGGCAGCGCGAGTAAGGGCGGTCGCCTCGGTGGTTGAATTGGCACCGGTGCCGCCAATCACCGGGACTCGGCTCCCAGCGGCTCTGACCACATGACGAATAACTTCGATATGCTCGTCAAATTCTAGCGTTGCTGACTCGCCAGTTGTGCCCACTGCGACAATGGCATTTGTTCCCGCCTGACAATGAAAATCGACCAGTCGGGACAAACATTCAAAATCTACCGAGCCATCTGCTCGCATAGGGGTAACCAGTGCTACGATACTGCCACGGAACATCCGTGATCTCCGGTTCTGTAAGGTCTTAAAGAATGGGTTCGAAAAAAGCCGCTAATGGTACTAACCGACCTATCAGGTTACAACCATTTACTCTGGATACGTATCGCGTAATCACCC
>QNFC01000173.1 GCA_003645395.1 Gammaproteobacteria bacterium | reverse complement strand
GCACCTGCGGAGATCTGTGCAAAAATTAATTCCAGGCTCTTACCGGTTACGGGGTGTTTTCCGGTGAGCAGCTGAAAAAACAGTATCCCCGCCGCATATTGGTCGACTGCCGGCGTCATAGTGCGATGGGCGATGTATTCCGGAGCCATGTAACGCGGCGAACCGGCCAGGCCTGCGCGGGTTTTTTCGCCTATTCTACGAGCAATACCAAAATCAGCGATTTTGGCAATTCCAGAGGAGGTTACCAACACGTTGGCGGGTTTCAGATCACCGTGAATAATGCCGTGGTTGTGTGCATAGGCGAGTCCATCGACTATTTGCTTGATTAGCGCCAATGCATGGTTCAGGGGCACGCCGTCTTTATGGGCTTTAATAGTGTGAGATAGCAACGGGCCATCAATGTATTCGAGCACCAGATAGGGCTCTGCATCGATAAAACCGATTTCGTAAATACTAACGATGTTCGGGTGTTGAAATTGACTGACGGTGCGTGCTTCTCGCAACAACGTTTTCATGTCACTACTGGTGGGAGTGGCAGCAGTGGACTGGTTGCCGGATGTGCTGATTGCTTTGATTGCAACCTGGCGCTGAAGATTGGGGTCAAATCCCAGGTAGACAACGCCCTGAGTGCCTTCGCCGAGTATTTTAAGCAGCTCAAAACGGTCCAGCTGTCCGAGTGCAGCGGGTGCGTTATTTGTTACGGGTTGCGGTGCGGGACTCATCGCTATTTGAGGGACGCTTTGGGGTTAGGTAGCAGAAGGGACCGTCAATAGGAGTTACGCAGGTAACGGCCAGTCGATGGCGGACACTGCTATTAACGACCGCATTAGCCCTGGGTTGAGTAGATTTTCCCTACATTGCAGAGTTAGGTAGAATTGTCAGCAAGTTAGGGTTTAGGCGCAGAGGAGTAGTGCCATTGGCCCTGGTCGTCCTGCCATCGATAGACTGGCTGATTGCGGGGCAGAGAAGCAGTCTCTTCTGCGGTATCGTTTTGGTCTGTATCAAGGTTGCGCTGATGCAGGTCGCGAAATTCGATGGCGGCGTCGAGCACACGACGTGGCGTCTGGTTTGTTTTAGTGTCGTCGGTTGACAGGTTGTCGTAAGCAGAGTTATCGCTGGTGTCGGCCGGTAGTTGTTTACAACCTCCAGTTCCCACTCCCCGGTCAACGGTTTCGATACGCTCCAGGTATGGGCCGATGAAGGTCAAAACCCGGGCAAAGTGTTGGGAGCCACAGTTATAGTGCCAGGTTTCAACCGGCTGACTAAAACTGCTCTGGTGACGACCGATCAGCAGCAGTTTGCGGTTGAGCCGGTCGGTGCTGACAATTTCATCTTCCCGTTCGATCAGGCCGCTGCCTTCAGAAAAAGTCGGCTCGCCGCATTTGTTCAGCACTTCGAGTTTGGTGTCGCCTTCCTGTACCAGACGGGTACCACAGCGCATGGCCTGAGCGGGCAGGACGGTAAGGGTCAGTAGGGTTATTAGTGCCAGCCGGTTACCCATATGTACTCTCCGGAAGTGGCCCCAGGACATCGAACCTGCCGGGTGATTGGTCGCCTGTTTGGGAAGCAGAGTTTATCCCACCGGATTACCGGCAGGCCCAAATGGCCGGGTCATAACGATTAACTGCGGCAGTAGTGTCAACGCCCCAAGGATGGCGATGAGCATGGCGAGGCTGGTCAATAGTCCAAAATAGATCGTCGGGATAAAATTCGAGAGCATAAGAATAGAAAAGCCGACGATAATGATCAGCGAGGTATAGAACATCGATTTACCGATACTGGCGTGACAACGTTTCATCGTCGCGACGTAATCGCGATCGGTTACAAATTCGACCCCAAAGCGCTCTACATAATGAATGGTGTTGTCGACGGCGATACCGATAGAGATAGCGGCGATGGTGATAGTCATCATGTCTAGTGGAATGGCTGCCCAACCCATTATTCCGAGCACAAAGCAAGCCGACAGCAGGTTCGGTGCCATGGCGATGGTGGCCAGCCTTAGTGACCGAAACAGCAGCAGGAACATCACCATAATGCCCGCAAAAACGGTGCCGAGGGTCAGTACCTGGGAGCGAAACAGACTTTGCAGCATGTTGTTGTAGAGCACCATCATGCTGGTCAGGCGGAACTGATCGGGTTCCAGGCCAACCTTTTCTACCAGGTCAGTCCGAATTCGAGTGAGTAGTTCGTCACGCTTGAGGTTGGGGTCGGAATCGATAATGCGGACGGTCACGCGGGCTTCGTTGTCGGCAACCGAGATGTAAGGATCGATCACCAACTGCCGGTAGTCCTTGGGGATACGGGTGTATAACAGCGCCAGCTCCAGGTCTCCGAGGGGTTCGCCATCATTAAACTGATCCGCCAGTTCCATCATTGTGCGCATGGAAAGTACTTTGCCGGTTTCTGGTAGGCCATCCAGGTAGTCATGTACTTCGCGGATTTGCCGCATGCGATCACGAGTAAACCAGTGGCGGTCGTCGTAGTCGGTGTTGGCCGCAGTTTCCGCATCGTCGTTCCAAAGCTCTTCCTCTTCATCACCCCAGAGGTCTTCATCGTCGCTCAGGTCTGATTCGTCATCGGCCATGGGATCCTGCAGGGTAAACACTACGTCCAGTGGCGTCGTGCCGCCGAGCTTCTGATCAATCAGCAGCATGCCCTGATGGATTTCAGTGGTGTCGGAGAAGTAGTTAATGAAGCTGTTCTCCACCACCAGTCGGTTTAGCCCTGTAATAGTGAAAATGGTCAGCAGTACCGTTGCAACAATAATTGACCGGCCATGTTTGACGGTGAATTCGCCCATTGCCGAGCTGAAACTGGCGCGACTGATATTGTCGCGGTCTGCCAGATTGATGGGCAATAGCATGAGAATGGCTGGAAACACCAAAAAGGTACTGCAATAGGCAACCACTTGCCCAATCGTCATCATCAAGCCGAAATCGATCACCGGGCGAATGCCACTGACCAGTAACGAGATAAAGGCCACGGCTGTGGTCAGGGTAGCAAACAGACAGGGGCGAACAAGAGGGTAGACCGCCTCTCTAACCAGTGCTTTCTGTCCAAGGTCAGCGTGACGGGCCAGCAGCTGTCGATAACGTACGATCAGGTGCATCGTCATTGACATGGTCAGTATCAGCAACAGCGAAACGAAATTAGAGGAGATAACGGTGACTGGCCAATGCAAAAACCCCAGCAGGCCAGTCATTACCAGCACGGTATAGCCGCAGGTCACCAGCGGCAATAACACGAACCGCAGGCGGGCAAACATCACCGCTAGCGAAACGATTAAAAACAGTATTACCCCGGTTCCAAAGGTGATGATGTCGTTGCCTACATACGTGATCATGTCGTCGGCAATCATTGGCACGCCGCCGAGGTATAGATCCGCGGGGCCGCGGTGCTCATCCATTACCTCGCGTATTTGCCCAATTAACTGGTGACGACGACCGCTGGCGTCACTGCTATAGGTGCGAAAAGCAGCGCTGGCCTTCTTTAACGCGTTTTCCTGTTTGGGCGTGAGCCCCTGCTGATTCCTGGTTTCACGTAGCTGGTTTCGCATCGCCAGGAGTTCGGCATAGCGTTGGTCGATGACCAGGTTGACCTGCAGCGCAGTGGTCGTTAAATCGGGGTTGACCAGCAGGTTGCGGTAAATAGGACTGTTACGGATTTCTTCTTTGGCGGCGTCGAGGTCGACGTCGGCTGATTCGAGGGTGCGGATGTTATCGGCCAGCTCCGTCAGCGGGACCTGCTGGTTGTTAAGCAGCGGTACATCCGGCAGGCTAGTAACTTTAGATACCCCCTCCAGGCTAACCAGAGCGTCGCGCAGGTCGGCGATGTGTTGAAGGGATTCCGGACTAAATAGGTCGCCATGCGGGCGTACTGCCACAAACAGGAATTCCTGGGTGGTGTAACGGCGATTGACCTCGCGAAAATATTCGACATCCTGATCCTGTTCCAGTGTCAGGGAGTCGGCTGAGGCATCGAGCTCGAAGTCACGGCTATACCAGCCAGCGGCGATGGCAAGCAGCGTCAATAACAACAGGATTGTTCGCGGACGCTCCAACACCGTCGACTCGTAAGCCGATTTGAGTTTTATGAGCATCGTTTAGTTCCTGGCCATTGGGGTGTTGTTACTGAGCAAAAAGAGGGTTCCTAAATTTACTAGTTCGTGAGTATGGGCGACACCGGCGGCTGGTTATGGCAAGCGCTGGTTTTGGCAAGCCGGGCATAGTAACAAAATGCGTGTTAAATATTAATCCCGCGCCAGCGGCCGCGGCGCCACATGTGACGAAACAGCAGCGCCTGCAGCAGACGGTGGATTTCCTGAATAATCCAGATGCCCAGCAGGCCCAGGCCCAGCTTCAGGCCAATAAACCAGGCGGCGGGAATGAAAAGCAGCCACTGAGTGGTTAGTTGTATCTGCATCGGCCGGCGCGGATCACCGGCGCCCAGTAGCGCGTGTTGATAGACCCGTTTAACGCCTTCGAGCATTACTGTCACGCCAATGATTTGC